>JAGQSP010000460.1 GCA_020439485.1 Acidimicrobiales bacterium
GCCCGCACCGCGCTGGGGGCCACCCGGGTGGTCGACAGGCACCTGGGCGAACAACTTCCCCGCATCTGCTGAAGCGAGTAAGCCCGCGTGCGGTTTAGTCGGTCTGCAACACCAGCTGGGCGTCGATTTCGATGTCTATCTGGTTCGACAGCATCACCCCGCCCGACGACAAGGGCACCTGGAAGTCGATGCCGAACTCGGTGCGATCGATCGATCCGCTGGCCTTGAAACCGGCGTGTGTGGCACCACTGAAGGGGTTCTCTGCGACACCGTTGAACTCGGCCGCCAGGGTGAGGGGCTTCTCGACGCCGCGCACGGTGAGGGATCCGACGGCCTCGTAGCCCGAGCCGGTGTCGACGATCTGGTCGGCTTTGAACACCATCTGCGGGTGGGTGTCGGCGTCGAACAGGTCTGAGCCCGCCTTGACGTGGGCGTCGCGGTTGGGGTCACCCGTGTCGAGCGACGCCATCTCGATGGTGGCATTCAAACTGGTGTCGGCGAGCGATTCGCCGACCACCAACGAGGCCTCGAACTCGCTGAACCGGCCGCGGATGCGGCTGATGGCCAGGTGTCTGACCGAGAACCCCACGGTGGTGTGGGCGGGGTCGGCGATCCAGGTACCCGAAGACAGCGGAAGGGTCATTTGCAGGCTCGTTTCTGTCGGTGTGACGCGGCTCTCAAGATAGCGCCGTGCGCGATCGGACCGTCGGGCCCGCGACGGTCATGTAGAGCTTGGCCAGCTCGTCGGGAAGTGACTCGACATCACCTATCACCATGTAGCGGCGGGCCGGAAACATCACCCTCAGATAGTCGTGGCCGGCGGGGTCGATCGTCACGCAGAACGTGTCGACTCCCATGGCCGAGGCCTCCTCGACGGCCTTGGCGGTGTCGTGCAGGCCATAGGTCTTGTCGCCGCGGGTTGGGCCGTAGTCGATGTCTTGCGGATAGCCGTCGGAGATCACGAACAGCAGCCTCGTGCGGGCCTGAACGGCGGCCAGCTTGGCGGCCGCGTGCCTGACGGCGGGGCCCATACGCGTGTACCGGATGGGCTCGAGCCCGGCGAGCGCGGCCCACGTGTGTACCGAGGCCCGTTCGTCGAACTCCTTGCCGATACGAAACTCGACGTCGAGCCGGCCGTTGCCCGAGAAGCCGTAGACCGCGTGCTGGTCGCCCAGCTGGTCGAGGGCGTCACACATGAGGGCCACCGCGTCCTTGGCCACATCGATGACCCTGCGGACTGGGTCGGTGTCGGGCGTGTCGGCCACGAAGTACGGATTGAGAACGAAATCGTCGTCGTCCTCGTCGGATGCGACGTAGGGCTCGGGCTCGACCGTGGGCGCGCTGGTAGAGGCGCTGAGGTCGATCAGGAAGGCGGTGGCGACCTCTCGCGCAACGCGGTCGCGTCTGATGTTCACCCGGTCGTCGACGGCCACACCGGTGCGTCGGTCGACGATGGCCTCGATCGCTGCGTCCAGGTCGAGCTCGTCTCCGTCGTCGCGTTTGTATACCCGCAGCCGATCCTCGGGCCGCAACAGCCCGAACTGGCGGCGGATGCGTCGCCCCAGGTCGGCATGGCGCCTGCGCACCTGGCCGGCGAAGTCGTGATCGTCGCCTTCGACGCGGCGTTCGACGACGCGGCACCACGAAGGTTTGTATGCGCGGGCCAGATGATCCCACTCGTCGTACAGATAGGTGCGGTCGTGGTCGCCGATGTCGGCCGGTTTGGCGACGAACGCCGCAGACGACGGTGTGGGGTTTGTCGCCGCTTGAAGCTGTTCGATCTCGGCGCTGATCGATATCGGCGCCGACTGAACCAGGCCCTGGAGGTCGTCGCTTTGCGAGTCGGCCTCTACGTCGAGGGGTGGGGTCGATAGGTTGATCCCCTCGAACTCGAGTTCTTCGCCCTCGCCGGGCGACTCGGCGTCGGGGTCGTCGCCCATCGACACCAGCGGCTCACCGTCGTAGAAGCGCTGTGGGGGTTCACCCAACAGTTCGCTGACGATCGTTGCTGCGATATGCGCGGAGTCGTCGAGGGTTGCTCGGGCGTCTGCCAGGGGCCCTATCTGGTCGTGCAGCCATCGGGCGGTGCCAATGTCGACCGCATCGCACGCCGTCACCACCTCATCGACGGTTCCATCCAGGCACAGGATCTGCACCGCGGCGGCTATTCCGTGGGGGCCGGCGACAGCGGATAACGCTTGCAGCAGCGCCGAACGCCCAAGCGACAGGGCGCGGCTGGTTTCGTCGGTGGCCCCGGGGTAGCGCCGTCGTGTTTCGCACACAACGCGCAGGTGCTCCAGCATCGTCGCCAGCGCGGCCGCTGCCGCAGGGTTCGGAGACTGCAGGACCAGCCGGTGTTGCTGCACAGCCAGCGGGTCGGGCGCTGTGGGTGCGGGCCCGAAAGTGCCGAACTCGACCATCGCCAACTGATGCAGCACCTGGGCCCGAAACATCAGGCGCTGTTGGTGGTCGCCATCGGTCACGGCCGCCTCGGGAGGCAACTCGACCACCGCCGGGTCGGGAAGGCTCAGATCCCAGGGCCAGCCGGTGTGCTGGTCTTCCCGGGCCTCTATTCGAACGGTGTGACCGGCCAGACCCTCGGCAAACAGACCCAGAGATCTGTGGACGTCTGACAGCCTGAGTGTCATCGCCTCAGGGGAAGACGACGTCGACGATGTCGGCCACCGCCTGCTGAACATCGGCGTCGTCGCTGACAGCTGACACCAGCGCAGCCTGACAGGCCCGCCTGGGGTCGACCCCGCCCGCGATGAGTTGGGCTGCATACACCAGCAGCCTGGTGCTGACCCCCTCCTCGAAGCCGTGCTCGCGCAGGTTGCGGGTCTTGGCCCCGATGTGTGCCAGGCGTTCGCTGATCTGCGGGCCGACACCCGTCTCTCCGGCGACGATCTGGGCCTCGGTGTCGGCCGGGGGATAGTCGAATTCGAGGCTCACGAACCGTTGACGCGTCGAGGGCTTGAGGTCTTTGACGATGCTCTGATAGCCGGGGTTGTAGGAGATCACCAGAAGGAAGTCGGGGTGGGCTTCCAGACGTTCGGCGGTCTTGTCGATGGGCAGGATGCGGCGGTGATCGGTGAGCGAGTGAATCACCACCGTGGTGTCTTTGCGCGCCTCGACGACCTCGTCGAGATAACAGATGCCGCCGGCCCGCACGGCTCGGGTGAGTGGTCCGTCCATCCACACTGTCTGGTCGCCCGACAGCAGGTAGCGGCCGACCAGGTCGGTTGCGGTCAGGTCCTCGTGGCACGCCACCGTGGTGAGGTCGATGGGCGCCGCGCCTGGCCGCTGGGACAGGCGCCACGCCATGTGCTCGACGAACCTCGTCTTGCCACAACCGGTGGGACCCTTCAGCAGCACCGGCAAGCGGGCGTCGAAGGCGGCCTCGAAAATCTCGACCTCGTCGGCCAACGGAACGTAGTACGGCTCGACCGGCGGGGGTGTGTTGGCGGGGGGCGTTGGTGACTCCATCTTCGGCGGCCGATGCTAGTGCCCCGGCCGTCGCGTCAGGCCAGTCGGGTCAGGCTCGGGCCAGCGGAATGGCGAAGAACGTCACGGCAACGTAGTGCTGGGCCACCGCTGCGATCACCAGCAGGTGGAAGATCTCGTGGAAGCCGAAAACCCGGGGCCAGGGGTCGGGCCGGCGCATCGCGAAGATCACCGCACCCAGCGTGTGGGCAACCCCGCCAGACAGCAGCAGGACAAAGCCGGCGACGCCCATGGCGTCCCAGATGTCGGCCAGCACCAACACGGCGACCCAGCCGACGGCGGCGTACTGTAGCGCCTGAAGCCGGGGCGAGATGTCGGGCCAGAACCACTGCCATATCGCGCCCACTGCCGCACCTGCCCATGTGAGTACCAGGACCAGGTTGCGCGACCGTGCGGGCAGGGCCACCACGGCGATGGGGGTATAGGTGGCCGCGATCATCACGAAGATCATCGTGTGGTCTAGGCGTCGCATGAAGTCGCGAAGGCGCGGACTCCAACCGAAGCGGTGGTACAGCGCGCTGACCCCGAACAGGCCGATGACTGCGCTGGTGTAGATGGCCGCCGCGGAGCGTGCACCCGAGGCGGTGACGATGACGATGGGGCACAGGGCTATGGCTGCGATGGCGGCCAGAGCGTGCGACCACCCTCGGAGAATCGGCTTCTCGTGATGGGCCGGCAGCGTGGTACGAGACACCTGAAGGACCGTATCGCACCGCAGTGGGTTTCCCCGGTCACGGGTTCGGGGGCACGATCTACAGTGGTGCGTCGTGGCAGAGCAAGCATCGAACGCGCAACGGGTGGCACTGGTTACTGGCGCCTCCAGCGGCATCGGCTCGGCAACCGCGGCGCGTCTGGCCGCCGACGGCTTCGTCGTGCACGCCGTCGCCAGGCGCGCCGAGCGCCTCGAGCGGTTGTCGGCGGCAACAGGCGCGGTTTCTCATGTGCTCGACGTCACCGACCTGGCGGCTCTGGCTTCGCTGGTCGAGTCGGTCGGTCCGCTCGACGTGCTGGT
>JAGQSP010000461.1 GCA_020439485.1 Acidimicrobiales bacterium
GTTCGTCACGTGCAGTCGCGGTGGGAGAACCTGACCTCGATGGTGGCCGGCCGCGACACCCACAGCCGGGTGAAGCTCGGCCTCGGAACTGACGGCAGCATCCATTCGCTGTCGGTCGACATGGTCGTTGATGCCGGATCCACAGCCCACATGTCCGGCCTGCTGATGGTGTCGATGATGCGCCAGGCGACCGGGTTGTACCGGATACCGAATCTGCACTGGAACAGCGTCGCTGCGTTGACGAACACCACACCGGTGGGCGCCTACCGAGGTGCTGGGCAGCCCGAGGCCAACCATGCCCGTGAGCGCATCATCGACGTGGCAGCCCGCCGTCTGGGTATCGATCCGATAGGCCTGCGCCGACGGAACCTGCTGAGGTCCGACGAGCTTCCACACACGGCGCCGGGCGGGGTGCACTATGACGTCGCCGACCCTCACGCGGCGCTGGAAGCAGCGCTCGATCTGGTCGATCTGGGTCGCTGGCGCGACGAACAGTCGCTTAGAAGGGCCGCCAACAACAGCAACGCCATCGGCGTGGGGGTCGCCTGTTATGCCCAGACATCGGGACGCGGCAGTCCTGTCGACTCGGCCCGGGTGACCATCACCTCAGACGGCAGAACACTGGTTCAGTGCGGCAGCGCCTCACACGGCCAAGGGCACTTGACGACGATGACCAGCCTGGTAGCCGATGCCCTGGGCCTGCGTCCTGAAGACGTCGACTTCGTCGACTCGGACAGCGATGCCGTTCCCCAGGCGCTGACGACCGGCGGCTCGCGGGCCACACAGGTGTTGGGCACGGCACTGGCCAACGCAACAGATGACGTGTTGGACATGGCCCGTCACATCGCAGCGACAATGCTGGAGGCCTCGGCCGACGACATCGTCGTGTCGCCCGCCGACGAGTCGGGGCCTGCTGGCTTGTCGGTGGCCGGGGTTCCGGCCCGTCGCGTCAGCTGGGCCGACATCGCGCAGCGCGGCACCAACCGCTGCATCCAAGCTCTGCGGTCGGACGCTGCCGCGGGCGAGGCTCACCCCTACGGAACACATGCATCGGTGGTCGAGGTCGACCTGGAAACGGGGCTGGTGAGGCTGCTGGCCCACGCAGCGGTCGACGACTGTGGGGTGGTGTTGCAACCGGAGTTGGTCGAGGGGCAACAACACGGAGGGTCGGTCGCCGGCATTGGCCAGGCGCTGTGGGAGAACCTCGGATACGACGCCGAGGGGACACCACAGAACGCGTACTTCGCGACCTATGGTCTGCCCTCGGCCGCAGAGGTGCCCTTCGTTTCGACGTCGACGCTGTGCACCCCGACCGACCGCAACCGACTGGGCACCAAGGGCATAGGCGAGAACGGCTGCAACGGAGCTACCGCAGCGGTTCATAATGCGGTCTGCGACGCGTTGGCCCACCTCGGCATCGAACACATCGACCTGCCGCTGACCCCGGAATCGATATGGCAGGCGATCAGGTCAGGTTCAGCCTGACGGCGCTCTCGAGATCTTCGTGGTTCAGGTAGGCGCCCAGAAAACGCCTGATTCCACTGAACTGTTCTCTGGCGTGCAGCACGCGCCAGTTGTCGAACACCAGAGCGCGGCCAGGCGCCCAATCGAGCGTGATCCAGTGAGCCTGATCGTCCACCTCGCGTGCCAGCGCTGCGTAGGCCAGCCGGAAACGGTGGTCTGAGTCACCCAGGTGGAAGGCCGCGCGGTCGTAGTTGTTGTAGCTCACCTGCACCAGTTGGCCGAACCGGTCCAGCCGCAGCGCAGGCCTTGCCGCCTGCAGATAAACCCCGGGTTCGACATAGCGCCCGACCACGTCGTTGTTGGCCAGCAGACTTGCTTGCTCGGGGGCGCTCGACCAGATCCGCTCGGCTGCGGCGAAACCGTCGGTCAAGATCGTGCGTCCGCCCTGGGCGGCCCATTCCTGGCACACGAACAGTTGCAAGCCCGGGGCGTCGTGCATGTAGGTCGCGTCGGTGTGTGGCCCCAGGAACACCTGCGAATAGGCGCTGTCGGCATGGCCCGATACATCAGCGGCCAGCTCCCACACATCGCCGAATATGGTCCGCCGCACATAGCCGATGCGTTCGGCAACGGCTTCGACGCCCTGCCGTCCCAGGGGAACGTCCTCTACGACGGCGAACCCGCGCTGTTGCAAACCACCGACGAATCGACCCAACTCGCTGCCGTCGACCAGGCCTGCGAAGCCGACCGCTTCGACGGACGTTGGCCGCGCGCCGTCCCACAGGTGCGCCCCGTGCTGACCGATGGCGGTGATGTCCTTGTTGCCGGGCTGTGGCTCAGGAAGGTCGACAACCGAGGCGATGAGCCCCAACGAGACCGAGGTGATCCGGTTGGGCCACTCGAGCGACACCCGTTGCGCGTCGATGGTCACCGCTGGTGCCGGCGGGGTCTCTGCGCCGAAGGTTTGGCCCTTCCTCTGACCGGTCGCAGCGTCGACGCTGGCCGGGTCGTCGCTGTGGTCGAGCAGCCATCCCCAGTCGAGATGAGCCGACCGGGCCCGACCGACGACGCCTAGGCCCGTGTCGGTGACGTCGATATCCATAATTCCCCGAGTCTGCCTCATCGGCTGGCGCACAATGGCCACAGCCAGACCGATTCAGAAAGCCAGGTACATGAAACGCCACGTCGCAGAGAACAGAAGGCACTGGGACGCCAGCGCGGACCAGTGGGTCGAGATGGGCGAGCGTGCCTGGGCTGCGTCGGAGCCCACGTGGGGCATCTGGGCCGTTCCTCAGGCCGATGCGCCACTGCTGCCCGACGACATGACCGGCCTGCGAGCGATCGAGCTGGGATGTGGCACCGGATATGTGTCGGCGTGGATGCACAGGCGAGGGGCCACGGTCACTGCCATCGACAACTCGGCGAAGCAGCTGGCCACAGCGGCACGATTGGCCTCCGAGCACGGCATCACCGACATCGAGTGGATCCACGGAAATGCCGAAGAGGTCGACAAGCCCGATCAGAGCTACGACTTCGCGATCAGCGAATACGGTGCCGCTATCTGGTGCGATCCCAGGGTCTGGGTTCCCGAGGCGGCGCGCCTGCTCCGGCCGGGCGGTCGCTTGGTGATGCTGGGCAACTCCCCCCTGGCAATCGTGTGCATACCGCCAGACGGATCCGCCACCGACCATCGGCTGCATCGCAGCTACTTCGAGCTGGGAGAGGTCGACTGGACCGAGGCCGAGGTCGAGCCTGGCGGCATCGAGTTCAACCTGCCGATCTCAGCTTGGTTCGAGCTGTTCAGATCGTCGGGCTTCACCGTCGAGAACTATCTCGAACTCCGCGCCCCGGCCGATGCATCTGGCATCCAGTACGAGACGCCGGCTGTTTGGGCCCGCCACTACCCCTCCGAGCAGGTCTGGTTCGTGCGTCGCAACTAGCGGTCAGGGCCTGGGTTCGCGCGGCAGGCCCAGGATTCTCTCTCCGATGATGTTTCGTTGCACCTGGCTGGTTCCACCACCGAACCACCCGCCGGGCGCGGCCATGAGGCCCCTCGAGCCGGCACCGTCGAGCATCGCCTGAGGCCCTTCGGCATCGGCGCGAAACTCTGCCAGGTCGAAACGAAACAGCGTCATGGCGAGTTTGCCCAGCGATGATGCAGCCGAGGCTTGTGAACCCTGACGTTCGGCCATCAGCAGGTATGCACGCCCGGCGGCGTACAACGCCATGAGGCGGTCGCGCTTGACGGCGTCGAGCCGATCGGCATCGGCCAACAGCTCGCCCAGGGCTCGTGCTATCGCCTTTCCCGAGCCGCCGATGTGTCCCCGCTCGCTGGTGAGTGTTGCCATGGCGATCATCCAGCCTTGACCGCGGTCTCCGATCAGGGCATCGGCCGGCAGGTGAACGTCGGTGAAGAAGACCTCGTCGAATTCGGCCTCGCCGGTCATCTGCTTGAGCGGCCGCACCTCGACGCCGGGCGAGTGCATGTCGATCACGAAGAACGAGATTCCTTCGTGTTTGCGGGCGTCGGGTTCGGTGCGGGCCAACAGGATGCCCCAGTCCGAAGCTCTGCCACCCGAACACCAGACCTTCTGGCCGTTGACGACCCAGGTGTCGCCGTCGCGTTCGGCCTTGGTCGACAAAGAGGCCAGATCTGATCCGGCCCCTGGTTCGGAGAACAGCTGGCACCAAACCCGCTGGCCGCGAACGGTCTCGGGTAGGTGAGCGTGCCTCTGTGCTTCGGTACCGAAACCCATGAGGGCACCCGCAGCCAGAACCAGACCCACCATGTTCAGGATCGACGGAACACCCGCAGACTGGCATTCTTCGGCCCACGCTGTGTGGTGCGCCACAGTGAGGCCGCGGCCGCCGTACTCGACAGGCCAGTGAATTCCCGCATACCCGGCCTCGAACAGGCGGCTTTGCCACTGCATACCTTGTTCGCGCCGTTCGGGAGGCATGATCGCACCCCAGTCGGGTGGGGCCGAAGACTTGTTCTGGGCGATCCAGGTGCGGGCCTGCCGGCGGAACTCGTCGACTGCGATCATGGGATTCGACGCTAGCCGGGCGAATCCGACCCAACGAACTTCAGACCGACAGCCCGAGCTGGCTAGGGTCGCAACAGCCGGTGAATGCAGCGAGGAGCTTCCGTGGACTTCAACATCCCCTCAGACATCCAGGACCTGCTCGACAGGCTCGACGAGTTCATCGAGTCTCAGATCAAGCCCCTGGAGCGCTCCGACGACAACATCCGCTTCTTCGATCACCGACGCGAAGATGCCCGCACCGACTGGGATCGCGGCGGCTTGCCCAACGAGGAATGGGAAGCGCTGTTGCACAAGGTCAAGCGGATGGCCGACGAGGCCGGCTTCTATCGCTACCCGGTCTCCGAGGAGTACGGGGGCATGAACGGAACCAACCTCGG
This sequence comes from Acidimicrobiales bacterium, assembly GCA_020439485.1. Classification (GTDB taxonomy): domain Bacteria; phylum Actinomycetota; class Acidimicrobiia; order Acidimicrobiales; family Poriferisodalaceae; genus JAAETH01. The sequence continues at coordinate 4,889 of JAGQSP010000461.1, forward strand.
TATGGCGCTCATCCGCGAACACCTGGCCCGCAAGGGTCTGGGCCTGCACAACGATCTGCAGAACGAGCACTCGATCGTGGGCAACAACGTCGGCCTGTTGCTGATGATCGCCTATGGCACCGACGAGCAGAAGGCCGAATGGATCGACGATCTCGCCGAAGGTCGGCGAGGTTTTGCTTTCGGCATCACCGAGCCCGAGCACGGCTCGGACGCCACCCACATGGAGACCATGGCGGTTCGTGACGGTGATGAGTGGATCATCAACGGGGAGAAGACCTGGAACACCGGCATCCACAAGGCCAGCCACGATCTGATCTTTGCCCGCACCAGCGGCAAGCCCGGCGACGGTGACGGGATCACCTGTTTCCTGGTGCCTGCCAACAGCGCGGGCTTCGAGGTGGTCGAGTACCTGTGGACGTTCAACATGCCGAGCGACCACGCCCACGTGAGGCTCACCGATGTCAGGGTTTCCGACGCTGCGATCTTCGGCGGGGAGGGTCGAGGCCTGCAGGTCGTTCAGCACTTCTTCAACGAGAATCGCATACGCCAGGCTGCCTCGAGCCTGGGGGCGGCCCAGTTCTGCATCGATGAGGCGGTCGAGTACGCGAAACAGCGCAAGCCCTTCGGCAAGGCTCTGTCGACCAACCAGGGCATCCAGTTCCCGCTGGTCGAGTTGCAGGCTCGTGCCGAGATGTTGCGGGCGTTGATCCACAAGACGGCCTGGATCATGGACACCGAGGGGGCCTTCATGGCCTCGGACAAGGTGTCGA
>JAGQSP010000462.1 GCA_020439485.1 Acidimicrobiales bacterium
GCCCGCTGGGCCTTTGTCCCCTAGGCGCAGAGACAGAGGCTCAACCAGGCTTTTGGTCATGCGGACGAAGATCTCGCCATGACCGCCGAAGCCGATCTCGCCGTCCGATCGCACCCTTCTGGGGACGACCGGTTCGCCCTGATCGACAAGCACCTGAAGCGGGTGCACTACGGCCAGGACCAGCTCATCGAGACGCTCCACATCGCCCAAGATGTGTTCGGGTACCTGTCCGAAGACGTACTGATGTACGTGGCCCGCGCCCTGATGTTGCCGCCCAGCATGGTGTATGGCGTCGCGACCTTCTACCAGCTGTTCGACTTCGAGGCGCCAGGCGACCACTCGTGCACCGTGTGCACGGGCACCGCCTGTTTCGTCAAGGGTGCAACGGACATCGTCACCGCTGTCGAGGCACGGTTCGAAGTGACGGCGGGCAACACCTCACCAGATGGTTCGCTGACGCTCAGAACGGCCAGGTGCCTCGGCTCGTGCGGATTGGCCCCAGTGGTGGTGCTGGACGGTGTGGTCAACGCACACCTGGGGCCGGACGAGACGGTCGAGCTGCTGACCGCCGCGCTGGAAGGCGAGACCTGATGGCCGCCCCGATCGACCTGCACGAAGTAGCCGAACGCGAGCTCGAGGCGCAGAGCCGCTATCCGTGGCGTATCAAGGCGTGCAACAGCACGGCCTGCCTGTCGGCCGGTGCCGCGGCCACCGCCGGGGCCATCGAGGGCGGCGTCGCAGAGCGAGGCCTTGGCGGCGATGTTCAGGTCACCAGAACCGGCTGCATGGGGCTTTGCAGCCGCGGGCCGCTGGTGCGCGTGATACGTCGCGGCGGAGACGAGACGCTCTATGGCGACGTCACCCCCGAGGTGGGCGTCGACATCGTCGAGTCGCATGTGGTCGGAAAGCGACCGCTCGCAGATCACGTGCTCGACCCCGACATGGCGTTCTTTGCGAGTCAAGAGCGCATCGTTTTGGCCAACAGCGGAGTCATCGAGCCCGACCGCATCGAGTCTTACGTTGCGGTGGGCGGCTACACGGCACTCGAGACCGCGCTGACCACCATGACGCCCCAGCAGATCGTCGAGACGGTTCAACGATCGGGCCTGCGGGGGAGAGGCGGAGCCGGCTACCCAACGGGGAACAAGTGGGCTCTGCTGGCAGCAGCCGAAGCAGATCAGAAATACGTGGTGGCCAACGGCGACGAGGGTGACCCCGGCGCATACATGGACCGCACGGTCATGGAGGACGACCCGCACCGGCTGATCGAAGGAATCGCGATCGCGGCGTTCGCCACCGGCGCGAGCAGGGCCTACATCTATGTCAGGGCCGAGTATCCGCGGGCGGTCGAGCGGCTGGACCGGGCCATTCGGGTCGCCAGGCGCAACAGGCTGCTGGGGCGCCGCATCCTCGACACCGACTTCGACCTCGAAATCGAGATACGCATCGGCGCCGGGGCGTTCGTGTGCGGCGAGGAGACTGCGCTGCTGGCCTCGATCGAGGGGCGACGTGGAGTGCCGAAGTTGCGCCCGCCCTATCCGACAGAACGAGGCCTGTGGGGCTCGCCGACGATGATCAACAACGTCGAGAC
>JAGQSP010000463.1 GCA_020439485.1 Acidimicrobiales bacterium
CGATGTCGGCAACGGCGTCGCCATAAGTCATACAGAAGGCGCCTTCGCCGGCGACGTGCTGCTTGATGCGGCCCAGCCGGCCACCGGTCTCGGTGTGCTCGCCTGTCTCGACCAGCGTGACCTTCCACGGCTCGGTGCGGCTCCGGTGGACATCGATTTCACCCGTGGTGAGGTCGATGGTGACGTCAGAAGAGTGCAGGAAGAAGTTCGCGAAGAACTCCTTGATGACATAGCCCTTGTAGCCGCAGGCAACGATGAAGTCGGTGACCCCGTGGGCCGAGTAGATCGACATGATGTGCCACAACATGGGCAGGCCGCCGATCTCGACCATGGGCTTGGGCCTGACAGAGGTCTCCTCCGACAAGCGCGTACCCAGTCCTCCGGCGAGGATCACTGCCTTCATCGCTTAGCTCCAGTCAGTACCGACGCGCCGAGAACCTGCTCGACGAGTCCTTCGAGGCGCTTGGCCTCGATGAAATCTCTGCGGTGGTCGACGAGGAACTGAACGCCGGCACGCAACAGTGCGTCCTGCGAGCCCGTTCCCCTCTCCCCCACGTGGTGCACATATGCCCGGCTCACGAAGTTCTGCCTGCCCGACGCCACCATGTCGAAGCAGAAGAGATCGTCGCCGAACCAGTTGGTGGCGGGCATACCCCCGACCGAGGTGAACGCGTCGATCGAGACGCAGGCGAAGACCGGAACCGCCATGTCGATGGCGAATACCTCGTCCTCGGTCGACCAGCGCATCATGTTGGTCGACAGCACGCCACCGTTGCCCGAGCGGATGTTCTGCGGGCCCTTCACGTAGTTGCTTCGGGCCGCGACCATTCCCACCGACTGGGCTCCGAACCGGTCGCGAACCTGGGCCGTGTCGCCCAGCAGTCGCTCGACCGAGTCGGGAACGACGACCACGTCGTCGGCGGTAAGGATGACGTCGACCGCACCCCACTGCCGGGCCAACCCCACGGCGTGATTCCACGCCTCGCTGGCCGTGCCGATACCCGGAGGCCGCTCGACAAGCGACAGGTTCGGATGAGGAGCCAGATGATCAGGCTCGGTGGGACCTTCCCAGCACACCAGCAACGGAACCTGGGGTGCGTATGCGGCCAAGGCGGCCACGGCGATCCTGAGGTCACCCCAATCGCCATCGGCGCGACGGCTGGGCAGGCAGGCAACCACCTCACCAGAACCCTCGAGGGCCGCCGCGATTCGATCCATGGTCGAGCCGGTCGACCGCAGCTGTCGACCCTTAACCCGTAATGCGGAAGCCGCCGCTGCGGCGCACCGGTGTTCCGCCAAGCGCCTGGGCCCGGTCTTGTTCACCGCGCTCGTGCAATCGCGCTGCCAGGTGTTGTCTCACCGCGGGTTCCAGCAGCTCTGAGTACCGCTGCAGCTCGTCGAACACGTCCCAGCGAGCTGCGACCATCGCGCACGCCATGCCGGTGGAAACAACCTCGGCCCCGCCACCTGCCGCTGCGATCACGCTCGCTGCAACCGCGGTGGATTCGGGCGCCAACAGGCCAGAAACCGGGCGAATCAGT
>JAGQSP010000464.1 GCA_020439485.1 Acidimicrobiales bacterium
CAGCGCGCTCGCAACCACTACGTAGCCCCAGACGTCCAGCGTCTCCAGCCCCAGCAGGGAGCGAAGGCCAGGAATCGACACGGTGGCCGCCTGCAGCAGGACGCTGGCCGCCACTATCCAGTTGAGCGTGCGGTTGCGCGGCGGGGTCCCAGAGACGGCGCGTGCCGGGTAGACGAAGGCCAGTTGGGCCAGAGACTCATAAAGGAACACAGCGGTGCGGGTCTGCTCGCCCGTGTAGCCGAACTCGGGAAGAGCGAAGAACAGCCCGAGGCCCAGCGCTGCCTTCAACACGCCGGTGGTGAAGATGAACGACAGGCCAGACGATGTCAGCAACGGTGAGTCTGGGGCCCGTGGACGGCGCCGCAAGACACCCGGATTGCGGTCGAGGCCCAGCGCAAGCGCTGGCGGTCCATCGGCGATGACGTTTATCCACAAGAGCTGCGCCGCCGTAAGCGGAACCAGCAGGTCGCCCAGGCTGTCGCGCATGTCGAGCACCGCAGCGCCGACCACCCCGATGGCGACCAGCAGCACCAGCGCCACGTTGGTCGAGAACAAGAAGCGCAGGAACTTCTGGATGTTGTCGTAGATACCCCGACCCTCTTCGACGGCGGCCGTAATCGTTGCGAAGTTGTCGTCGAGCAACACCAGGTCGGCGACCTCACGAGTGACGTCGCTACCCCGATCACCCATGGCGATGCCGATGTCCGCGCGCTTCAGTGCCGGAGCGTCGTTGACACCGTCGCCCGTCATCGCGACCACCTGGCCGTCCTCGCGAAGCGCCTCGACCAGCGCCAGCTTGTGTTCGGGACTCACGCGGGCGAACACACTGGTCCGGCCGACCTCGAACCGCAGCTCTTCTGGTGTCAGCTGGTCTAGCTCCTGGCCAGTCAGCACCCGATCGCCGGTGATCCCGATTGCCCTGGCGATCGAGGCGGCGGTGGCCGGGTGATCGCCGGTGATCATCACCACCCTTATTCCTGCAGCCTGGGTATCGGCGATGGCCCGCTCGACCTCTGGCCTTGGAGGATCCCACAGCCATGCGATGCCCAGCCAGGTGAGGCCCCGGTCGTGCTCGGCCTGAGAGTAAGCGAAGCCGATTACTCGGTATCCCTGACCCGCCGCAGCATCGACTTGGGCTTGCCAACCCGCTCGCGCGTCCGGGTCGAGATCACACATTTCGAGCAGGACCTCGGCCGCTCCCTTCAGGTAGGTGACAGGGCGCTGATCCTCGACCACGGTCACTTGCATGAAACGCCAGGCCGAATCGAAGGGCCTGACCGCCTGGCGCACACTCGAACGCCGGGTAGCGGCTGGGTCGCAACCGTGTTTGGCAGCGAATGCGTACAACCCGAGCTCCAGCGGATCACCGCTGGACCCGTCGGGTTCCGCATCGGCGGCTAGAACCATGGCCCTGAGGGCCCGCTGGGTGTCGGGCGAGTCGAGCCGTTGAACGGTCATCGTATTTTCGGTCAAGGTCCCTGTCTTGTCGGTGGCGATCACCGTGACCGACCCCAGGGCCTCTACAGCCGACAGCCGCCTTACGACCGCCTTGCGGTTGCTCATGCGCTCGGTTCCGAGTGCAAGGGTCAGGGTCAGCACGGCGGGCAGACCCTCGGGCACCGCAGCTACCGCTACGGCGACAGCGAACAGCAACGCCTCGTCGAACTGGTCGATTCCTTCGACACCCACTCCCGCAACCGTCAGCACAACTGCCAAGGCCGCGATCCATCGTGCAATCCGATGGCCGAAGCTCTCCATCCTTCGTTCCAGCGGGGTTCGCTCGGCTGCAACCGAGCCGATCAACTCGGCAATGCGGCCCATGGCCGAGTTCGGACCGGTGCGGGTCAGTTCGGCCCACCCGAGACCGCGTACGGCCAGGGTTCCCGAGAAGACCTCCTCTTGTGTCTCGCGTTCGACCGGCACGGACTCGCCGGTGAGGATCGACTCGTCTACCAGGAAGGCCTGTGCTTCGACCATGACCCCATCGGCGGGGATGCGGTCGCCGGCTTCTATCCGCACCAGGTCACCAGGCACCAGGAGCGACGTGTCCAGGTGAGACAACGAACCGTCTCTCATGACCCACACGTGCGGTGCGGACAGTGCCTTGAGTCGCTCGAGTGCGTCTTCGGCCCGGTATTCCTGCCACACACCCATCGCCGTGTTGAAGACGAGGATCGCGGCGATGGCGATCGACTCGAACGGCCACTCGTGGGCTCCTTCGAAGACCCACACGGTCAGGTCGAACGCCAGTGCGAACAACAAGATGTAGATGATCGAGCTGCGCAGTTGGCCGGTGATGCGTCTCCAAAGTGCAACTGGTTGTGACGCGGGCAGTTCGTTGCGTCCGTGCTCGATCAGGAGCTCCTGGGCGCGAACGGACGACAGCCCCTGAGACGGCTTGGATGTGGTCATCGTCTATCCGTCGTTGGGATGGGCGATGGGCGACACGAAGCCGTCGGGTTTCAGCGCCAGCACCGAGCAGGTCACCTTGTCCAGAATGGTCTCAGCGGTATTACCCATGACCAGGCCCGGAATCCCACCCCTGGCCACAGTGCCCAGCACCAGGAGGTTGATCTTCTGATCGGCGACAGCGTCTACCACCGCTACGGCCGGCCTTCCCTTGCGAAGGTGTTTGCGCCAGGGCCAGCGGGCGATCGATGGGCTCGCGACCAATTCGTCCAGCGCCTGCGTGCGACCTTCGAGCTCTTGGGCGAGCATCTTCTCGACGTCGTCTTCCGGCAGGTGCATGAA
>JAGQSP010000465.1 GCA_020439485.1 Acidimicrobiales bacterium
CTGGGCGAACACCTCAACCAGACCGCGGGTGGTGCCCTCGACGATGTCGACGCATCGGTGCTGGTGGTCGACGGTATGGCCCCGTTCGGCAAGGGCGACCGTTACGTCGCCGACAAGCTGCCCGATGGGTTCATCGTCGTCATCACCAAGGTCGACCGGGCGTCGCGCCAGCAGGTCGTCGATCAGCTGACGGCCACCTCGGGTTTGCCGGCATCCGAGTGGTTTCCGGTGTCGGGGCGCACGGGTGAAGGTGTTGACGCACTGGTCGAACATCTCGTCGGACGCATGCCAGAGGGCCCTCAGTACTTCCCCGAAGACATGGTCACCGACGTGCCCGAGGCCTTCCATGTCGCCGAACTGGTTCGCGAGCAGCTCATGCGCCGCTTCCGCGCCGAGCTTCCGTACTCGATCGCAACGCGGGTCGTCGAGTGGGATTGGCCCCACATCCGCTGCGAGATCCTGGTAGAGCGCGACAGTCAGAAGGGAATGGTCATCGGCAAGGGTGGCCAGGTGCTGAAAGAGGTCGGCATCGCCGTTCGCGAACAGCTGCCAGAGGGCGCATTCATCGAGCTGGCCGTGCGGGTCGAGAAAGACTGGCAGCGGCGTGCCGACATGGTCGGGCGCCTGCTGGACCCCAGCCAGGGCATGTTCGACGACGACTTCTAGGCCGAGTGGCTCGAGTACTCGGGTGCGTTCAACACCCGAGGGGCGAGCAGCGCGACCATCACCGAGCACCACAGGGTCAGCTCGGGGCCGTGCAGCACACCCCATGCCGGGTCGAGCTCCCACACCCAGCCGGCCCACGACCAGGTGAGCCCGACGACCAGACCCGTGGCTATTGCAGGGCCCCGTTGGCGCACGATTGCCAGGGCCAGCAGATAGCCGCCGACGCTGGTGACGAACACCCAGGGGGCGAACCACACGGCCAACCCCATGGCCGGCGGCACGCCTGTGCCCCCTCTGAACCTGTTCCAAACCGGGGCTATGTGACCGAACACCGCTGCAGCACCGAACCACAGCGCGGTCGAATCCCAAACCGCCAGCGCCTGGTTCGAGTGCAGAGCTATGGCCGACGAGCTCTCGAACACCCCGCGTCCACCCGGTGCGATGGTTTGTATCCACCACTGCACGGCCACCGCCGCCAGCAGGGGAGTGGCCGCCTCGGCCAGCACGGCGGGTATCTCGTCGTCACGACCGTGGGCCCGCCTGGCGTTCAACACCCGATCGAGGGTGAAGTCGCGCTTCAGCTGCATCCGCCTGTACAGGATCCGCCACGGAATGGTGCCCACCAGATAGCCCAGGCCCACCAGCGGCCCGGCCACCATCGCGACGGTGCGAACCGTCACCGCCCCGATCATTGGGGCTGATCCAACGAGCGCAGGAACTCGACCACCTCTGACCGATGGCGGGTGCGCTTCATGGGCGGCAGTGCTTTGACCAGGTCCCACCGATAGCGGGCGGTGCCGAGCCGCTGGTCGAGAACCGCCACAACACCGCGGTCGTTGGCCGTGCGGATCAGGCGCCCGGCGCCCTGGGCCAGCATGGTGGCCGTGCGCGGCAAGTCGATGGTGCCAAAGGCAGCGGGGCCCGCCTTCTCGCGACGCGCCTCCAGTAGCGGGTCGTCGGGTCGGGGGAACGGCAACCGGTCGATGGCCACCAGGCGCAGAGCGGCGCCAGGGATGTCGACGCCTTGCCAAAAGCCCATGGTGGCGCACAACACCGAGGTTTCGTCTGCCATGAACTCGCGCACCAGCGCGGGTTTGGGCAGGTCGCGTTGTGTCATCACGCGATACTCGACCTCGTCTGCAAGGCGGGCGGCGACGTGGTCCATCGCCTTCCAGCTGGTGAACAGCGCCAGCGTGCGGCCTCCGGCAGCCTCGATCAGGGTCACCAGTTCGTCGGAGATTGCGTCGAGCCAGTTCGGAGCCGTCGGCCGTGGCAGGTCCATCGCGCAATACAGCATGCTCTGGTGCTCGTAGTCGAAAGGGCTGCCCACATCGATGCGGTCGAAGCTGTCGGGCTCCAGCCCCAGCCGCGTGTCGAGCTCGTTGTCGAGGGTGGCGCTCGTCAGTATCACCGTGGGCGGTTTGGGAGGCTCGCGGTCGTCTTGTCGTTCTGGGGGCTCGGGGTTCCACAGGGTGGTGTCGAGGAACTCTGCGACGTCGATGGGGGCCAGGCGCAGGCTCGGGTTGTGGCCTGGCCCTTCGATCCAGGCCACGTGGGTCTTGGGGAGGTTGCGGATCATGTCGAGGTCGGCGACGAAGTGGCCTCCCTGAATCAGGATGCGTTCGCGCGCCGCCTTGTGTTGGTCGTCCTTGTTCGACCGAGCGGCCTGAATCACCTGGTTGGCCGTCTCGAACGCCACGTTGAGTTGGTTCATCAGGTCGTCGTCGATGCTGCGGAGCCGGTCGCCGACCCTGGTGCCCAGAAGGTCGGCCAGCTTGCCGCCCAGGTCTGCGAGCTTCCTGGACAGGTCGTCACCCACGACGGCTCGCGAGTTGCGGGCCAACGAGGCAAAGCGACCAGCGCCGAAGTCGAGGCCGGCGGCCGACGACAACACGTCCTCGAACTGGTGGGCCTCGTCGATCACGACCACATCGTGAGCGGGCAGGATGTAGCCGCCGCTTGCCAGGTTCAGGCCGTAGAGGTGCAGGTTCACCACGATGACGCTCGACGCGTGGGCGGCTTCGCGGGCCCGTTCGCTGAAGCAGTCGTCGCCCCGGGGGCATTTCGACTTGCCCGGGCACTCCATAGGGCCCACCGACACGGCGCTCCAGACGCGGGGCAGGGGCTCGAAGTCGAGTTCGGCGCGGTCGCCCGTCGTGGTCTCGTTCGACCATTTGACGATGCGTCTTATCTGCAGCCCGGAGCCGCCGGTGGCGCGTCCGTCTTCCAGTTCCAGCTGCTCGCCGTCGCGTTCCATCTCGTCGAGGCGCTGCTTGCACAGATAGTTCGAACGGCCCTTCAAAACCGACCACACCAGCGGTTCGTCCATGTGTTCGGACAAGAACGGCAGGTCCTTGCCCGCAAGCTGGTCTTGTAGGGCCTTGGTGGCGGTGGCCACCACGACCTTCTTGCCGCTGCGGATGGCCGGTACCAGGTACGCCAGCGATTTGCCGGTGCCGGTGCCTGCTTGTGCGATCAGATGGCGTTGCGACTCGATGGCTCGGGAAACGGCGACGGTCATGTTGCGCTGGCCGTCGCGAACCTCGCCTGCGGCCAGGTTGGAGACGACCAGTTCGAGCGCTTCGGCAGCGTCCGTTGTCAGCTCGTCGGTCATCTCCACCGTAGGCACGCTAGCCGCGCGACCGAACGCCCAAGCGTTGCGACCATCCCGTCGACGGCGCCGCGATCCGGTAGCGTCGCAGCTGATGGATCTCTCCGGTGTCGACCTAGACCGTGTGCCCCGCCACGTTGCCGCCGTCATGGATGGCAACGGCCGGTGGGCCACCCGTCAGGGTCTCAAACGAACCGACGGCCACGCTGCGGGCGAGCACGCCCTCTGGGACACCGTCTATGGCGCACTCGACCTGGGTGTCGAGTGGCTGACGGTGTACGCGTTCTCGACCGAGAACTGGAAGCGCAGCGCCGACGAGGTTCGTTTCCTCATGAACTTCAACCAGAAGCTGCTGATCGAACGGTCAGAAGAGCTGAACGACCTGGGCGTGCGTATCCGATTCGCCGGGCGGCGCAACTGGCGGGTTCCCAAACGCCTCATCAAGCGCCAGGACGAGTCGATCGAGCTCACCAAGAACAACCGTCGCATGACCCTGACGATGGCGTTCAACTATGGCGGTCGGGCCGAGATCGTCGACGCGATGAAGGCGATGATGGCCGACGGGGTGTCGCCAGACGATGTCAGCGAAAAGAAGCTGCGCCAGTACTTCTACGACCCCGAGATGCCCGACGTAGACCTGATGATCCGCACGTCGGGCGAGTTCCGCATCTCCAACTTCTTGCTGTGGGAGATCGCATACAGCGAGCTGGTCTTCACCGACACCCTGTGGCCCGACTTTCGGCGCGAGAACCTGCGCGACGCAATCATCGAGTTCCAGCGGCGCGAACGTCGCTTCGGCGGCGTCAACGAGGACTGACCGGGTC
>JAGQSP010000466.1 GCA_020439485.1 Acidimicrobiales bacterium
CCTTCTGCCCGGTCGGCCCGTGGATCGTCACCGGACTCGACCCGTCCGATCTGGAAATCCGCACCGAGGTCAACGGCCTGCTACGCCAACGGAGTCGCACCTCACTGATGCTGCACGACGTCGGGGCCGTCATCGAGTGGATCTCGGGGGTGATGACCCTCCTGCCCGGAGACCTCATCCTCACCGGAACGCCAGAGGGTGTAGGTCCCCTCGAAGCCGGTGACAGCGTCAGCGTCACGATCGAGGGCATCGGAACCCTGACCAACCCCGTCGTCCGGAAGGCGAAGTAATGACGTTGCCCGTGCGGGTGCGGTTCTGCCCGTCGCCGACCGGAACGCCGCATGTCGGCCTGGTCAGAACGGCGCTGTTCAACTGGGCCTACGCCCGCCACACCGGCGGGACGTTCGTGTTCCGTATCGAGGACACCGATGCCGCCCGGGATTCCGAGGAGAGCTATGCGGCCATCCTCGAAGCGCTGCGCTGGCTCGGGCTGGATTGGGACGAGGGTCCCGAGATCGGTGGACCCGATGAGCCATACCGCCAGTCGCAACGGGGCGGGTACTACCGCGACGTCATCACGCGGCTGCTCGACGCCGGGGAGGCCTACAACGCCTACTCCACACCTGAGGAAGTCGAAGCCCGCCACCTCGCCGCAGGGCGAAACCCAAAGCTCGGCTACGACAACTTTGACCGCGACCTCACCGACGACCAGCGTGCCGCCTACGAGGCCGAGGGCCGAAAGCCGGTACTGCGGTTACGGATGCCCGACGAGGACATCACCTTCCACGATCTCGTGCGCGGGCAAACCACCTTCGCCGCGGGTACCGTGCCGGACTTCGCTCTGACTCGGGCTACCGGAGATCCGCTCTACACCTTGGTGAATCCGGTCGATGACGCGTTGATGAAGATCACGCATGTGCTGCGTGGGGAGGACCTGTTGCCCTCGACGCCGCGACAAATCGCCCTGCACCGGGCGCTGATCCGCATTGGGGTAGGCGAAGACGTACCGCACTATGCGCACCTGCCGACGGTGCTGGGGGAGGGCACCAAGAAGCTGTCCAAGCGTGACCCGCAGTCGAATCTCTTCCTGCATCGAGACCGCGGATTCCTGCCGGAGGGTCTGCTCAATTACCTTGCCCTGCTGGGCTGGTCGATTGCCGATGACCGGGATGTGTTCTCGCTGCAGGAAATGGTCAGCGTCTTCGACGTCGTCGACGTCAACACCAGCCCGGCACGTTTCGACCAGAAGAAGGCCGACGCGATCAACGCCGAGCACATCCGACTGCTCGATGTCGCCGAGTTCACTCGTCGGCTCGCCGACTACTTCGCTGTGCACGGTCACCTCACCGGTCTGGACATGGCCGGCTTCGCGGCTGCGGCCGCGTTGGTCCAGACCCGTATCGTCGTGCTGTCAGAGGCGTGGCAGCTGCTGAAATTCTTCAACGACGACGCTTACCGCATCGACGAGAAGGCTGGCGCGAAGGAGTTGGGTCCCGAGGCCGGCCAGGTCCTCAGTGCCGCACTCGACGCCCTCGACCCGGTGACGCAATGGACGGCTGCCGAGATCGAGGCGGCGCTCAAGGGCGCCCTGATCGACGGGCTTGGACTCAAGCCGCGCAAGGCATTCGGGCCGATCCGGGTCGCCGTCACCGGAGCCACCGTCAGCCCCCCGTTGTATGAGTCGATGGAACTTCTGGGTCGTCACCGCAGCCTGGCTCGCCTGCGGGAGGCCCGCGACGGGGTGGAGCGGAATCTTTGGTAGTCTGCTCGTCGGCCCCCGATGGTTGGTTCTGACCAGCCGTTATGGGTACCCGATGGGGTATGGTGTAATTGGCAACACAGCTGATTCTGGTTCAGCCATTCTAGGTTCGAGTCCTGGTACCCCAGCGATGCCGACCGCCCGGCCAGGGCTGTCAACGCGATTATGTCGCGTACCGGCCGTTCGGTTATGCTGACCATCGTTCTAGCCCCCGTCGTCTAGCGGCCTA
>JAGQSP010000467.1 GCA_020439485.1 Acidimicrobiales bacterium
CGCCCTCGGGCAACGGCTACTGGCTAGCTGCAAGCGACGGCGGCGTGTTCGCCTTCGGCGACGCACCATTTCGAGGATCCACGGGCGCGATACTGCTGGATCAGCCGGTGCGAGCGATGGTGAGCACCCCATCGGGCGGTGGCTACTGGCTGGCTGCCGAGGACGGCGGGGTGTTCGCGTTCGGCGACGCACCGTTCCTGGGTTCTACCGGCGGGGTTGCCCCAACCGCAGCGGTTGTGGACATGATCGCCCTCAGCGGCGACGGCTATTGGCTGGTGACCGAAGCCGGCACCACCGTGGCCTTCGGCACCGCCCCTCCCCCACCCCAGGTTCAATCGTCGGGCACGGTAGTGGCCGCCGAACGCGCAGGCTCGCAGTTGTGGCTGGTGCAGCACCCAACGCTCGACGTCGTATCGGCCTGGCAGTCCGGCGGTCTCTCGTCCCGAGCCGAGGCCGACATCGTGGCCGCGGCCGCCGACCACGGCGCCACCTCGGTGGTCAGCCACACCGGCACCATCAGAGTGCTATCTGTAACCAGGCGCGGCTCGGTGGTCGACGCCGCCGCACCCGGTTGGCAGATTCCCTTCACCGCTCGCGCCATCGACCCCAGCGCCGCCGCAGTATTCGTCGGTGGCGAGGTCGCCGGAGCGCTCGACCGCGGCGAAGTGGTCATGGGTCGCACCACCGCAAACCTCCGCGGTGCACGCCCTGGCGACCAGGTGACGTTCCTGGGTGGCGACGACGTGGCCAGAACTCGCACCATCGGCGCGGTGGTGTCCGAGGGACGAACAGGGGCCGAGTTGTTGTTCGGCGACGCCGACGGCCGCAGTTTCGGGCTCGACCGTGCATCTTCGGTGTGGATCACCGGCATCGACGACGCCGACGCGCTGACGGCTGCACTGCAGCAACTCGAATCGCAACACGCCTACCTGTCGTTCGGTCGCAGCTGGGACCCGGCAACACCAGACCCAGACTCGGTTCTGTCGACCTTGCGGCTGAAGGTCCTGTTGGGCGAGTTCGACTATCGCTACAGAAGCGGCGACGAGATCGAGATGGACCCCCAGTGGGTCGCCGACAACATCGTGGTGACCGACGTTCCCATCATCGGTCGCATCAGGTGCAACCGGGCCGCAGTCGACGACCTGTCGGCTGCACTGGCTCAGATCGAAGCCGCGGGGCTGGCGAGCCTGATCGATGTCGGCGACACCAGGCGCAACGGTGGCTGCTGGTATGCGCGACGCATCAGGGGCACGTCGGGTGACGCGATCTCACGCCACGCCTGGGGCCTCGCCGTCGACATCAACCCGGCCTCCAACCCCTGGGGCCGGCCACCCACCATGGACATGCGCATCGTCGAAATCTTCCGTGCCAACGGCTTTGCCTGGGGTGGCACGTGGACCAGACCAGACGGCATGCACTTCGAGTGGACCGGTCGAACGGACCAGTCGTCATGATCGATCGGCCGGTATCGATGTTGGGGTCGGTCGACTCGATCCTGTTCGACAACGCGCCGGTCGCCTATTCACTTCTGGACCTCAACGGTCGCCAGATCGGTGGAAACCGGGCCTATTGGGAGCTGTTCGGATACGACCCATCGGAGGCTGGGTCGATAGACGTCATGCGCCTGACCCACCCCGACGACCGCGAGCTGACCCGGCGCTACTTCGCCGACCTGCTCGGCGGCCAGGTGGAGGAAACGGCCATCGAGAAGCGGTACATCCGCAAAGACGGTTCGCAGTTCCTGGGCCGGCTCAAGGCCAAGGCGGTCAAGGACGAGATCGGCAAGCCCCGCTTCCTGGTGGGCGTCATCGAGGACATCACCGACGCCGCCGAGGCCAACCGGGCTCTGCGCGAGGCCGCGAACGCGCAAGCTTCGTTCGTCGCCGCGGTCAGTCACGAGCTGCGTTCACCGCTTCATTCGATCCTGGGTTTGGCCGAGCTGCTGTCGTTCTCGCTCAGCGGCGAAGACCGAGGCCGCGCCGACACCATCGTGCGACAGGCCGAGAACCTGCGAGCGCTGATCGACGACATCCTCGACATGTCGAGGGTTCAGGCCGGGGTGCTCGAGCTTCGCAACGAAGACTTCGACCCCGCCGAACTGGCCACCGACGTGGTCGAGACCGTCGCCAGCCTGGCGCTGGACGGTGTCGAGATAAACGCTGTGGCCGACCGCGACATACCGCCCCTGGTGTCGGGCCCGCGGGCGCGTCTCGAGCAGGTCCTGGTGAACCTGGCCTCGAATGCGTGCAAGTACACGGACAAGGGCGCCATCAACGTCATCGCCAGGCATCTGGAGGCAGACTTCTTTCGGTTCTCGGTAACCGACACCGGCGCGGGCATCGACCGAGCGCACCTGAACGAGATCTTCGAACCATTCCGCCAACCAGATGGTGGCCGCGGCGGTGTGGGTCTGGGCTTGGCGCTCAGCAAGGCCATCATCGAGCAGATGGGCGGCACCCTCGAGGTCACCAGCACTGTCGGCGAGGGGTCGTGTTTCTGGTTCGAAGTCGAGCTGCCCCGCGTTGCCGATGTGGCGGCCGGCGACCCGACCCATGCTCACGACACGCCCAGGCGTTCGCTGGGACGCGTTCTGGTGGTCGACGACAGCGAGGTGAACCGGATGCTGGCCCAGGCTCAGCTGTCGCGCCTGGGCTATGCGTGTGAAACGGCTTCGGACGGCACCCACGCGGTCGCCAACTTCGAACCGACCAGGTTCGTCGCGGTGTTGATGGACTGGTACATGCCCGAGATGGACGGTNNNNGCCACCACCAAGGCCATCCGCCGGCTGGAGGCCGCCAACGGCTGGGACCAGACGCCAATCATCGCGGTGACCGCCAGCGCCATGCCCGGCGACCGCGAAGCCTGTGTGGCTGCGGGTATGAACGACTTCTTGCCCAAGCCGGCATCGCTCGAACAGCTCAAGCGGGTCCTCGGCAAGTGGGCGC
>JAGQSP010000468.1 GCA_020439485.1 Acidimicrobiales bacterium
GCGTCGTTCCAGCGGCCATCTGGATCGATCAGCACGTGGTGCTTCGGCCGGCACCGCTCGAGCCACAGGCGCAACGGCTTGCACGTAGGAGAGTTGCCGATTCGAAGCACCACGTCGGGGACGTGGTCGTCGGCCCAACCGGTCTTGAACAGGTGATCGCCGGTGGCCAGTGCAACCCCTCCAGAACGTCGAAGCTGCGACAGCGGTTCGGCGACTATGGGCCACCCGAGCCGGCTGGCCAGCAGGCCGATGTGGCCAGCGGTCTGAGGGTCGATGTCCTGGGGACCTGCGACGATCAGCCCACGCCGGTGCTGGGCGAGTTCGCGGACCAGCGCCAACTCGCCCGGGTCGATCGCTGCCGGCGCCGATGTCCTGGCTATCGGTCGCACTGTGTTCGTATCGATGGGTGCCTGGTCGGGGGTGGCCAGCGGCTCGAGCGGTTCGCGAAACGGCCAGTTCAGGTGTGCTGGCCCCGGTCGCGGAGCCATGGCGGCTTCGACGGCCCGCACAGTTGCCAGACGGTGATGGACAGGATCGACTTCGCCGGCGACGGGCAACTCGGCGAAGTGGCGCACATGGCCCCCGTAGAGCCGTATCTGGTCGATGGTCTGCCCGGCGCCCCAGTCGCGCAGCTCGGGTGGCCGGTCTGCTGTGAACACCAACAGGGGCACGCCCGTGTAGTGGGCTTCGATCACGGCCGGGAGATAGTTGGCAGCCGCCGTGCCCGAAGTGCAGATCAACACGACAGGGCGGCCAGAGGCACGGGCCAGACCAAGAGCGTGAAAGCCCGCCGAGCGCTCGTCGATGTGCATCGAGACCTCCAGGCCCGGTGTCCATCTGGCGGCGATGGTCAATGGCGTGGAACGAGAGCCTGGGGAAACCACTGCGTGTGTCACCCCATGGGCGACCAACTCGGCCATCGCCCCACGGGTCGACGCGTATACGCGATCGTTCAACTGAAGTCTCCAATTGCGTCCAGCAGGGCACCGAATTTGGTTCTGGTCTCGGCCAGCTCGTCGTCGGGGTCAGACCCGGCGACGATGCCGCATCCGGCATACAGGATCGTTCGCTCGGGGCCGTGCAACCCAGAGCGCAGACCCACCCGAAACTCGCCGGCACCATCCAGATCAGACCATCCGATCGGAGCCGCGTACCAGCCTCTGTCGAGGTCTTCGTTGTCGGCTATCCACGACAACGCCTCGGCACTGGGTTTTCCGCCTACCGCCGGGGTGGGATGCAACCGCGTGACCAGATCGAAAATGCCGACGTCGCTTGGCCGGGTTCCCGAGATGGGTGTGTGCAGGTGCTGTATGCCCGGGATCTTCATGATGGCGGTGTCTGGTACCTCATCGAGCATCACTCCGGCGTCGGCCAGCCGAGAACGAATCTCGTCTACCACCAGGGCGTGCTCGTGTCGGTCCTTCGATGAGTTCCAGAGATCTTCCGAGAGCTTTGCGTCGATGTCTGGGTCGGCCGAGCGCGGACGTGTGCCCGCCAGAGCAGCCGTCTCGACCCGGTCGCCGACCACCCTCACCAACACTTCGGGCGTCGCGCCGAAGAAGGTGCGTGAGCCCTCGCCTCGGGCAAACACAGCGCACGTGGGAAATCGCTCGCGAAGGCGGGTCAGCCAGGCGCCAAGGGGCACCTCGGCGTTCAGCTCGATGGACCTTGCCAGAACGGCCTTCTCGAAGAGCCCGGCCCCGATGGCTTCGACCGCGGATGCGACGATCGTGCGGTAGTGGTCAGCGGTGCGGTCGACGATGTCGAGTGGTATCGGTGCGAGGTCGAGCACACCTCGGTGCACGGCGGCCTCGATCATGGTCAACGCGTGGTCGTGGCGCAGCCGAGCTTGCTCTGCGTCATTGCCAAAGGCCATCAGAACCAGGCGACCCCGCCGTCTGATCAGCTGGATGGCCGACATGATCAGCCGCCCCGAGCCAAACCCCGACCATGGCAGCGAGCGCGTTCGGTGGGGGTCGAAGGCCATGCCCCCGACAAGCACGGGGGGCATCGGAGTGTCGGGCAGGCGCCGCTTGAGCGTGGCAACAAAGGTGTTGGCGTCGCCGTCGTCTGGCGACCAAGACGCGATGTGGCCCCAGGTGATCATGCCCTCGCCGCCGCCCGGGCGCAGCCACAAGAACCGGTGGTCGTCGCGTACGAAGTGCCCCACGGCAACCAGGTCGACCGGCTCGTCGACCTCGCTCCAGACACACTCGATGGGTTGGGCGCCGGTCGTTGCCCCGAGCTCTGCGATGACCCGCTCAGATGCCTTGTCTAGCAGCGTTCGGCGGAAGTGCTGCGAGACCAGCTCGGTCACGGCAGGAACCAGCCGCTCGACCGCAGCGGCCTGCTCGGCCGGGTCGTGACTGGGCAGGTGGCCACGGAAGATCTCGATGGCAGCATCCACCACCTCGTCGACGTGGTCGGCATGGCGCAACGCCAACGCGGCCAGCTCGTCGACCGGCAGACCCGACGAGATGATGGTGGCGGCCGCAGCCAGCATCGACTCTGCGTCGTGGCCAAAGCGTCCTGGTTGGCCCTGCACCGCAGCGATGAGCCCGGCATCGACGGCCAGACGAACGAGGTCCTTGTCGAGGCCCGTGCGGGCGACCAGGTCCTCCAGGGTCAGGTAATCCGACGTCGAACCCGCCAGCGCAACCAGGCGCGGGTCGGCGGCTTCTTCGCCCAGAAGCTTGATCTGCTGCAGGGTGAAACCCTGGTCGCTCAGACGCTTTACCTCGGCCAGGCGTTCGGCGTGCGATCGGTCGTACAGCGCCACTCGCCCATCGCGGCGCGGCGGGTGCAGCAGGCCCAGCTTCTGGTAGTACCGAATGGTGTCAACCGACAGATCGGATGACGCGGCAAGCTCGTCGACCCGGTAGACCATGAACCGATTGTAGGAGCAATAACTCCCAGAGCAAACGCTCTATTGATTTGGCGTTCAGGCCACGCAGCGAGCTCAGTTGATCTGGCGCTCCATGCCTTCCCAATACGGGGCGCGCAGCTTGAACTTCTGCAGTTTGCCGGTGGCCGTGCGGGCCAACTCGTCGCGGACCTCGATCGACGTCGGGCACTTGTAGTGAGCGATACGGGTGCGGCAGTACTCGATCAGCTCGGCTTCTGTCACCGTCGAGCCCGGTGCCAAGACCACCAGACCCTTTACCGTCTCTCCCCACTTCTCGTGGGGCACACCGATGACCGCGGCCTCGGTGACATCGGGGTGGCTGAACAGTGCGTCTTCGACCTCTATCGACGACACGTTCTCGCCGCCCGAGATGATGACGTCCTTCTTGCGGTCGGAGATGGTGACGTAGGCGTCGTCACTCATCACACCACCGTCACCGGTGTGGAACCAGCCGTCGACGATGGCCTCGGCCGTGGCCTCGGGCTGTTCCCAGTAGGCCTCGAGGATGTGGTTGCCCCTGGCCAGAACCTCACCCTGACCGTCGACCTGGATCTGGATGCCGATCGTGGGAACGCCGGCGCGTCCCAGCGCCTTCGCCTTGTCTTCGGGGTTCATGCCCTCGTACTCGCGGCGGTTGCGGTTCATGGTGATCAGCGGAGCGGTTTCGGTGAGGCCGTAGATCTGGATGAACTCCCAGCCGACCTCCTGCTCGAGCTGCTGGATGGTTCGGCTGGGGGGCGGAGCGCCCGCCACGACCATGCGGGTGCGGCCCGCCCCGGGGATTGGCCCGTCCCATTCCGCGGCCGCGTCGATGATCGCCTGGACCACCGCGGGTGCGCCGCACAGCAAGGTCACATCGTGTTCTTGCACACGGCGCAGAATCTCGGGGCCCCGCACGTCGCGGATGATGACGTTCTTGCAGCCCATGCCGGCCAGGGCAAAGGGCATACCCCAGCCGTTGCAGTGGAACAGGGGAAGCGTGTGCAGATAGTTGTCCCAGTCGCTGACGCCTGTGTGCCAGCCAAAGGTCGTGGCGTTGAGCCACTCGGCACGGTGCGTCTGCTGGACACCCTTGGGACGCGCCGTGGTGCCCGACGTGTAGTTGATTACGGCGGTTGCATCCTCGTCTGGTTCCCACGGTTGAGGATCGACGCCGTGCAGGTACATCTGGGGATCGGAATCGGTGCCCATCACTATGAAGTGCTCGACATCGAGGTCTTTGCACATGTCTTCCAGCGACGGGTCGACGAGCAACATGCGTGCCCCGCAGTGTTCGACGATGTACTCGATCTCGGGACGCTGGAGGCGGAAGTTGATGGGAACGAAAATGCGCCCGTAAGGCGTCACCCCGAAGAACGAGGTCAGCAGCCGGCCCGCGTTCTGGGACACCATGGCAACCCGGTCGCCGAACCCGATACCCAGCTGGTCGAGTTTGGCTGCCTGGGCCCGCCCCAACTCGGCGATCTGACGCCAGGTGAGTTCACCCAGCCCGCCGCCGGGCATGTCGGGTTCATCGACCAGCCCGACGCGGTCTCCGTAGACCTGCTCGGCGCGACGGATGAAGTCCATCGTCGTCAACGGCACCTTCATGGCGGCCCCCTCTTGGTGGTCAGCGGTGGGTGCCCAAGCTACCGCGCGCTGCAGGGGCTGTGAAACGGGTCACCCCTGGGGCTACCTGGGAGGCAAGGCGTCGATGTGTGACTGAAGAGTCGCCGCGCCCAGCGGCGCGTCGTCGACGGTGACTGCGAAGCGCCTTCCGTCGTGTTTGGTGACCATGATGGCTGGTCCCTTGCGCAGAACGGCCGCAGTCTTCTTGCCTGGAGCCCATCGATATCCCCAACCGCCCCACGCCCACGGGTTGAGGTCGACCGATTCGGCCGAAGCGATCTGGTCCAGTGAAATGCGCTTGGTCGGCCACTTGAAGCTGCCGAAGCTGACGGCCAATCCGTCCATGTCGACGGTGACGTCGAGGCGGGTGAAGAACAGAGCGGGCACGGCGGTGACGAAGAAGACCAATATGAGCCACCATGCCGACAGGGTCAGCCCGAAGATGACACCGGCGACGGCGATGATTCCCGCCATCACCCACGGCCAGCGTACGGTGCACGTGCCGTTCCAGGTGTGGACTCCACGAATGCTCACGTTGCGACGATACCTGAGCAACACTTGAGCCATGCCAACCACCGACATCCAGGCCATCGTCGAAGCGGGCTTCGACGAGATCGCATCGATCGGATCCGACACCACCGGTGACGTTCGTTACGCAGTGCTGCAGGCGTTGGATCTGCTCGACAGCGGCGAGTTGAGGGTCGCCGAGAAGGTCGGCGGTGAATGGGTTGTGAACGAGTGGGTCAAAAAGGCGGTGCTGTTGTCGTTTCGCCTGCACGACAACCAAGTCATCGGCGGCGGTCCGGGTCATGGAAC
>JAGQSP010000469.1:0-1862 GCA_020439485.1 Acidimicrobiales bacterium
CCATGAACGCGCGGCTGGTCATGGGCCACACACCAGACCACTGGCAACTCCAAGACACCCACGGCACCGTCATCAGCGAATGGACCAAACCACCACCACGACAACGAAAACCGGCCGGCAAACCACCGAACCAAACCACACGAGCCGGCTAGGCCCGGCTTCCTGTCTTCGCGCACGTCCAGGACATCGGGCTAGCATTTGTTACACCTGCGATGTCCTCGCGGGATGGTTTGGGTGAAAGTCCCGACCGGCGGTTACAGCCCGCGAGCCCTCACCTTCGGGTGGGTGGTTGATCCGGTGAAACTCCGGAGCCGACGGTGAAAGTCCGGATGGGAGTGAGGACGCGGGCGTCGTTCGTCGCGCGCGTTCCCACGGGATAACAACCGACGAAAGGTAGACGCTCATGTTCACCGGAATGGTGGAAGAGCTCGGAACCGTGCTGGCTATAGACCGGCAACGCTTCCGTTTCGGATGCGAACGCGTCCTCGATTCGGTCGCCATCGGCGACTCGATCGCAGTCAACGGCTGCTGCTTGACCGTGGTTGCCTTCGGCGATGGCTGGTGGGATGCCGACGTCAGCGAAGAAACGCTGTCGCGGACATCGCTCGACAAGGCCTCGATCGCCGACCGGGTCAACCTCGAACGACCCGTCCGCCTTGAAGACCGGCTCGGCGGGCACCTGGTTCAAGGCCATGTCGACGCTGTGGGAGTGGTCACCCAGCCGGCGCCTGACCTGCGGGTGCAAATCGGCGGCGATCTGATGCGTTACGTCGTCGAGAAGGGCTCCATCACCGTCGATGGCGTCAGTCTGACGGTCGTAGATGTCGACGAAGACAGCTTCAGTGCGGCGATCATCCCCCACACTGCGGCGGTGACGACTCTGGGCCTGCGCCAGGTCGGCGACCCGGTCAATATCGAGGTCGACATCACGGCCAAGTACGTCGAACGGTTGCTGGCCTGGAAGCTGGAGGGCGCAGCATGAGCCCCGACACCCAAGAGCGGCCCAACGCGACCTTGCTCGATACGGTCCCCGAAGCCATTGCTGCCATCGGCCGCGGCGAAATAGTGGTCGTGATCGACGACGAAGACCGCGAGAACGAGGGCGACCTGATCATGGCCGCCCAGCACGCCACCCCCGAGGCGATGGCCTTCTTCCTCAAGCACACGTCGGGGCTGATATGCACGGCGATAACGGGCGAACGGGCGGCCCAACTCGAACTGCCACCAATGGTGGCCAACAACACCGAGTCGATGCGCACAGCATTTCTGGTCACCATCGACAAGATCGAGGGCACCTCCACGGGTATCTCGGCCCACGATCGCGCCGCAACCATCGTCTCGCTGGTCGACCCGGCGACACGGCCGGACGACCTCGCCAGGCCGGGTCACATCCTGCCTCTCCAGGCCCGCGACGGAGGAGTCCTGAAGCGCGCCGGGCATACCGAAGCGGCCGTAGATCTCGCGCGGCTGGCAGGGTGCGACCCTGCCGGGGTTCTTTGTGAGGTTGTCGACGAGGACAAGCTCACCATGGCCCGCACCCCTGCCCTGCGGCGGTTCGCCGACGAACACGGGCTGGTGATGATCTCCATCGCCGACCTCGTGGCATACAGGCACGCAACCGAACAGCTCGTCGAGCGAGTGGTGACAACGTCGCTTCCCACGCCATGGGGCTCGTTCGACTGCCACGCCTATCGCTCGGTTCTAGACGGGGTCGAGCACCTTGCCTTCACCTTGGGTGACCCGGGAAGTGCACCAGCCCCGCTGGTGCGGGTGCACAGCGAATGCCTCACCGGCGACGTCTTCGGTTCATACCGATGCGACTGCGGCCCCCAACTCCAAGCGGCCATGAAGATGGTGGCCGA
>JAGQSP010000469.1:1972-6452 GCA_020439485.1 Acidimicrobiales bacterium
CTCGAGCTGGGCCTGCCTGTCGACAGCCGCGAATATGGCATCGGCGCTCAGATACTGGTCGACCTGGGTGTGTCGTCGCTCAGATTGCTTACGAACAATCCGGCGAAGTACGGCGGTTTGAAGGGATTCGGCCTCGAGGTCCTGGAACGGGTGCCCATCGAGATCAGCCCCCGGCCCGAAAACATCGCGTATCTGCGAACCAAGCGTGACCGGATGGGTCACCTGATCAACCTCGACGAGCCGGGTGTCGATTCGACTGGAGCCGCAGGCTGATGGCGGGCGCACACAACAGGCCAGACCTGCCGGAACCCGGCAGTGCGGCCGGTCTACGGATCGGGCTGATCCGGTCTCGATGGAACGCTGAGCTGGTCGACAGGCTCACCGCAGGAGCCGAGGCGGCGCTGCAGCACTGTGGGGTATCAGAAACGGTGCACGTCCAGGTAGCCGGAGCACTCGAGCTGCCGTTCGCCACCAACGTCGTTGCCCGCTCGGGTCGCGTCGATGCCATCGTGGCCATGGGAGCCGTCGTAAGGGGCGAGACAACCCACTACGAAATCGTGTCCCAGGGCTGCGCAGCCGGTCTGCAGCAGGTTCAACTCGAGACCCAGATTCCCGTGACCTTCGGTGTTTTGACAGTCGAGAACGAAGCACAGGCTCTGGCGCGTAGCCAGCCGTTTCCCGGAGCGAACGCGGCGGCCGACGCTGCGTTGGCTGCCGTCGAGTTGGCCCAGCTGGCGAAGGAGTTCGGGCGAATGCGCTGAGCTCGGTCGAGAGCGCTCTGCCCGAGATGGTTTCGCTGCCCCCAAAGTGATGAGGTGTTCAGATTTCTATCAGCTTCGCGAATGACCGGACGTCATCCACGAACAGATCGGGCTGTTCATAGGCCGCGAAGTGGCCACCCTTGTCCATATCGGTCCAGTGCACGATGTTGTAGGCCTCCTCGCACCAGCGGCGCGGGCGCCTGACGATCTCGGCCGGGAACGAAGCCACGCCGGTGGGCACCTCGACACGCCCCGAGCCGCCAAAGGCCCCAAAGCTCTCCCAGTACAGACGGGCCGACGAAGCGCCGCTGGCGGTGAACCAGTAGATGGATACGTTGTCGAGCAGCTCGTCGCGGGTCAGGGCATTCTCGGGATGACCATCACAATCGGTCCATCGCCAGAACTTCTCGACGATCCAGGTCATCTGGCCCACCGGCGAGTCGACCAAGCCGTAGCCGACCGTCTGAGGTCTTGTTGCCTGCTGTGTCGAGTAGCCCGAGTCCCACCGGTTGTAGTAGCGACCTGCATCGATGGCGGCCTGTTCCTCTTCGGTGTAGCCCTCTTCGCCGGGCGGCAGCGGACGCGCCACCGGCATGTTCGTATGAATCGCAACACAGCCGTTCTGCGAGCGGCCCAACTGGGTGGTCACTGCTGCACCCCAGTCGCCACCTTGGGCCACGTAGCGTTGGTATCCCAACCGGGCCATCAGCTGGTCCCAAGCCTGGGCAATCCGCTCGACGCCCCAGCCCGAAGCGCTGGGCTTGGCGCTGAACCCGTATCCGGGCAACGAGGGGCAAACGACGTGAAACGCCGGCGTGCCCGCATCGGCGCCGTGCGCTTCGGGGTCGGTCAAGGGGCCGATGACCTTCGAGAACTCGACTATCGACCCCGGCCAGCCATGGGTCATGACCAGTGGCATCGCATCGGGCCTGGGAGAACGCTGGTGTATGAAGTGAATATCCAGCCCGTCCAGCTCGGTGGTGAACTGGTCGAAGCCGTTCAACCGCTGCTCGCAGGCCCGCCAGTCGTAGTCGTCGGCCCAGTATCGAGCCAGCTCACGGGCATATCCAAGGGGCACCCCTTGGCTCCAGTCATCTACACACTCGGCCTCCGGCCACCTCGTGTTGCGCAGCCTGCGGCGCAGGTCTTCGACGGCGTCTTCCGGCACATCGATGACGAACGGGACGATCTCATCGCTCACGAGACCGTTGTTAGCAGATTCACACCGACAAAGACCTCACCTACCCCATGACGCCTGCCGATGGGACCTCGCTGACAGCGATCGGTCCCGCGGACGGGCCGGCAGTGGGAGGTTGTGTGAAAGGGATCATCTTCAACATCACCGAACTCGCCGTCACCGAGGCGCTGGGAGCCGAGGTCTGGGAAGACCTCCTCGATGCGTCAGGTGTCGCAGGCGTGTATTCGGCTCTGGGCGACTACCCGGCATCCGAGCTCGTTGCCATCTCGCAGGCGGCGGCCGACCACCTCGGCATCACGCTGGAGGAGACTCTGGTGTGGGTCGGCGAGAACGTGGTGCCGACCTTGGCCGACCGTTACCCCCAGTTCTTCGAGCACGACAACACGATCGAGTTCATCCAGACCCTCGACGGCCTGGTCCACGAAGAGGTTCGCAAGCTCTACGAGGGCGCCGACCCACCCCGATTCGAGGTCGAGCCGGTGGGCCCCAATCGGGTCCTCATCACCTATTCGTCGCGCCGGTGTATGGCTGCGCTGGCCCACGGCATGATCCAGGGAACCGCAGCCCAATACGGCGAGCAGGTCGTAATCGAGCGAACCGACTCGGTCGAGGATCGCGTGCAGACGGCACGCTTCCTGTGCACGTTCAGCCGCGAAGTCAAGGCCCACCCGGCCGGCACGGAACCGAGCGAAGCGATCGGCTGATGTCCACCGTCGCCACCGACGCGGAGAAGCGGGTCGCAGCGCTCGAGCGCAAGCTCGAGCGCGAACGGATGGCGCGCGCCGAAACCGAGCGCATCGCCGAAAAGGCGACCACACGGCTCTACGCGATGGTGCGCGATCTCGAGATGTTCGAGCACGTTCTCGAGATCATCCCCGACCCGCTGTTCATGATCGACCTCGACTACACGCCGAAGTTCATGAACGCGGCGGCACGCAGACTGTTTCTCGGCGACGCGAAGTCTGAAGAGCCGATCGAATCGCTGAACCTCACCGAGCGGTACCCACGCTGGTCGTTGCGCCTTCTGGAAGAGGTGGCACTGCCGGTCGTGTTCGAACGTGGCGCCTGGCGAGGCGAGCTGACGATGCTGCGTGCCGATGGGCTGGAGATTCCAGTTTCTCACGACGTCGTGCGCCACACCGTCGACGATCGCCCATGCCTGACCGTGCTGGTGCGTGACCTTTCAGAATCCAAGGCCGTCGAGGCCGAGCTACGCACCGCTGCCTATGTCGACCCTGTGTCCGGTCTGCCCAACCGTCGGGCGGCCATCGATGACCTGGCCAACCGGTTGCGCCAGGAGGACGACCGCCACGAGTCGTCGTCGGTGGGTGTCATCTCGCTGGGTATCGAGGGCATGAAGGACGTCGCCGCAAACTACGGCCACGACGTCTCCAACCGCCTGCTCATCGCCATCGCCGACCGGGTGCAGTCTGTGCTTCGCCCCGGGGATGTGCTGGCTCGTCTGGGTCCGAGCGAGTTCGCGATCTTGTGCAACCTGGGCGTCGATGGGCCAGGCATCATCGACGACCTGGTCGGCCAGGTGTTCTACGAGCTGACCAGGCCCTTCGGCCTGCACGGTCGGCACCACACCCTCAGCGCGTATGCCGGTGCGGCCCTCACCACCTTCACGTCCACGACCGCAGAAGCGCTGTTGCGCGACGCAGACATCGCGGGTGCCAGGGCCCGGTCGCAGGGCAGGTTCAAGTTCTCGCTTTTCGACCCCAGCCTCAGAATCACCCGGATCTCCCAGATGGAGATCGAGCAGGAGCTCCATCAGGCGGTAAACCACGACCAGCTCCGTGCCTTCTTCCAGCCCATCGTCTCGACCCGCACCGGCATGGCCGTGGGACACGAGGCGCTGTTGAGGTGGATCCACCCGACCCGGGGCATGATCAGCCCGGCGACCTTCGTGCCCATCGCAGAAGAGAACGGCCAGATCGTCGAGATCGGCCGCTGGGTGACCCGCAAAGCGGTCGAACAGCTGAGCGCCTGGAACGCCCTTCGAGACGACGAGCCGCTGTACATGTCGGTCAACCTGTCGCCCCGGCAGTTCGTCTGGCCTGGCCTTCTGCCCTATCTGAAGAGCCTCGTCGAGACGATGTCAGACCCGTCGCTGCTGCAGATGGAGATCACCGAGACGGCCGCCATGGGCGACCCGCGCGAGTCGATCGCAAGGGTGCGCGAGATCCGTGAGCTGGGCATCCAGGTCGCCATCGACGACTTCGGCACCGGCTACTCGTCGATGACCTACCTGAAGGACATGCAGGCCGACACGCTGAAGATCGACAGGGCCTTCGTGCGCGACCTGTTCGTGTCCGGGCAGGACAGGGCAATCGCCACCGCAATCGTCGAGCTGGCCCGGGCCCTCGACATGAAGGTCGTGGCCGAGGGCGTCGAAAACGACGAGCAACTTGGCGTACTGACCGAGATGGGCGTGGCCCAGGTGCAGGGCTTCTGGTTCAGCCAGCCCGGCCCGCCCGAACAGTTCGCCGCCAACGGCGACTTCATGTTCCAGATGTAG
>JAGQSP010000470.1 GCA_020439485.1 Acidimicrobiales bacterium
GGCGATGACGCAACGGCGTCGGCCTCGGTCATCTGGCGCACCTACATGACCTGGCGAACCAGGTCGCGGGTCAAGTCGAGGCCGACCGAACCTATCGACAACAGTTCGTTGTGAAAGCGCGGCAGGTCGTCGGCACCGTTCTTGGCCACCCACTCGTCGCGCAGGTCCAAGATGACCTGCTCGCCGACCCGATACGAGATCGCCTGCCCGGGCCAGCCCAGATAACGCACCATCTCGGACTCGGACATGTGCCTGGTCTGGTGTGCGACCTTCATCATCATCTCGACGCCGAGCTCGTAGCTCCAGGTCTGGCCGGCGCCGACGGGCGAACCATCGGGGATGGTCAGCTCGAGGTGGCAGCCGATGTCGATGACGATCCGGCACGCCCTCAGCGTCTGGGACATGATCAGTCCGACCTCGTACTCGGGCTTGTCGAGGTAGCCCAGCTCGCCCATCAGCCGCTCGGCGTAGAGCGCCCACCCCTCGCCGGACCCCGGGTGCCAGATCGACATGCGATGGAACCGCGACAACTGGTCACCGAGAGCCAACGCGGTACCGGCCTGTAGGTGATGGCCGGGGAAGCCTTCGTGGTACGCGGTGGTGACCTCCTCGTAGAGGGGGAAGGTGGTGCGCCCCTCCATCGGGTACCAGACCCGTCCGGGTCGCGAGAAGTCTTCCGAGGGCGCCGAATAGTGCGGAGCCGCGGCCCCGCCGGGCGGGGCAGCCTTGACCTCGAGGGTGCGGATGCGCGGGTCCACGACGAAGTGGGTGCCGTCGAGTTCGCTGAGGGCCTGCTCCTGGCGTTGCTGCATCAGCGCCAGGAACTCCTGAGCGTCGGCCGCACACATCGACGGGTCGGTGCCCAGACGCTCGAGGACCTGGTCGACGGTTGCGTCGGGGTCTATGCGGGCGCATGCGGCACGAAGGTCTTCGCCGAGGCGCGCCAGCTCTTCCCATCCCCATTCGTAGGTGGCGATCGGATCGATATCGGCGCCCAACCAGATGCGGGTAGCGGCGACGTAGGCGTCGTGTCCCACTGCGTCGCGGGGGTTGGCAGCGGGCAGCAGGTGAGCCTCGAGCCAGTCGGTGGCTTGGGCGTAGGCGTGCTTGGCGCTTTCGATCGCGGCCACCACACGGGGGCGCAGTGGGGCCAGATCGCTGTCGGCGGCAACTGCCTCGCCGAAGGTGTCGAGCATCGGCCCGAACGACGAATCGGGGCCCGCGGCCTGCCGTCCCTGTTCGATGGCGATCTCGACCTGGCGGCGGGCGGGCACCTCGCCTGTCTCGATGCCCGCGTTCAACGACTCGAGATAGCCGCCCAGCGCCTTGTCCATGGTCTCGAGGCGCGTGCAGATCGCTTCCCAGTCGGCGACGGTAGAAGTTGGCGCCTGGGAGAAGACTTCACGTATGTACTGCCACGGCGACACGATGTTGTTGAGGTCTCGCACACTCCAGCGCCGGTCGATGTCGGCCAGGCGCACGTCGCACTCGTCGACCAGGACTCGCTGTGCCAGTGTGCCGAAGCGACCATCGGCGGTTGCGTCGAGGGCGTCGGTTCGCAGGGCCTGCCAGAAGTCGCGGACGGCGGCCGTTCCCGCGGGCGAGAAGTCGGTCCACTCTGAGGCGTTCGCGTAGTCGCCCTCGAAGGTCGATAGGACCGGGTCGAGTTCGTGCAAGCGGTCGAGCGCTAGAGAACTGACTTCGAAGATGTCTGCCACCGGAACAGCATAAGGCAAGGCCCAGAGGCACTATTCGAACCTACGCCGGTAGAGTTGCCTGTTCCGCCCGGAGGCAGTTTTGAGCATTAGAGAAGACCTTCGCAATGTCGCGATCGTCGCCCACGTAGACCACGGAAAGACCACCCTCGTCGATGCCATGTTGTGGCAGTCGGGTGCCTTTCGCGAAAACGCCGACATCAACGAACGGGTCATGGACTCGATGGATCTCGAGCGTGAGAAGGGCATCACGATCCTGGCCAAGAACACGGCCATCCGCTTGGGCGACCACAAGATCAACATCATGGACACGCCGGGGCACGCCGACTTCGGCGGCGAGGTCGAGCGGGCGCTGACAATGGTCGACGGCATCGTCTTGCTGGTCGATGCCAGCGAGGGTCCGCTCCCCCAGACCCGCTTCGTGCTTCGCAAGGCGCTGGCCCTCAACCTGCCCGTGGTGCTGGTGATCAACAAGATCGACCGTCCCGATGCGCGCATCAAGGAAGTCATCGACGACACCTACGAACTGTTCCTCGACCTCGACGCCCACGAGGATCAGATCGACTTCCCCATCATCTACACCAACGCCAAGGCGGGTACCGCCACCCTCGACCTCGACGAACCGGGCACCGACCTGCGTCCGCTCTTCGACACCCTGCTGAGCACGGTGCC
>JAGQSP010000471.1 GCA_020439485.1 Acidimicrobiales bacterium
TCGCCGAGGCCCGGGCCGTGGTCGCTGCCTGTCGTTATGCGCCCAACGGCTCTCGCAGCTTCGGGCCCGTGCTGGCTGCGCCTCGCGTAGCGGGCAACTACATGCAGTGGGCACAGGACAACATCGCAGTCATCCCCATGATCGAGACCGCTCAGGCGGTCGACGACCTCGACGCCATCCTCGACGTCGAAGGCATCGACGCCGTGTACGTCGGGCCATCCGATCTGTCGTTGACCTATGGCCTGCCGCCCGTGAACAACGACGGCAACCCCCAGTTCGATGCCGCTCTGGCCAAGATCGTCGAGGCCTGCGACAAGCGGGGAATAGTTGCTGGCATGCACTCGAACGGCGGCCTGATCCAAAAGCGGCTCGCAGCCGGCTTCCGCATGCTCACCGTCGCCAGCGACCTGGGGGCCATGGGCGTGGGATTCAAGGTCGAGATGGGCAAGGCGATGTCCACAGCCGACCCCGACGGCGAATCCTCCAAGACCGGCTACTGACGGCGGCGGCTCACAGCACCTTCCACTGGGTCAGGGCGTGCACGGCGATTGTCTCGTCTTGGAAGAACTCTGACACCACAAAGCGATCGCGTCCCCTCGAGCGGGTGACCCGACTCTCGATGACAAACGTCGGCCCCATGATGGGCTCGAAGTAGTCGATGCGCATGTTGGTGGTGGCGAGGTATCGATGGGCCATCGTGGGGTCGGTGCGTTCGGGGCCCGAGCGCACAGTGTGCAGCCCTATCAGATCGATGTAGGTGCCCGTGAAGCCGCCGAACAACTGCTGGCGGTTGTTGCGAACGTGGTCGGGCAGCTTGGCCAAGACCTTCAGGTAGCCGACCTGTTCGTCCAGCACGTCCCAATCCCAGGCCTGCAGGAAGTCACCGGCCGAATGGCCGCGTCCCATCAACTTGCCAGGTTCGGGAATCAGGTACGGGCGCGGTTCGGGTTCTGGGACTGGCGGTCTGGACATCGAGGCGTTCTATCAGGTGAAGGCGATGATGCCGCCAACCAGAGCAGCTCCGAGGAGGCCGGCGACCAGGTCGATGCGACTCAGCCGATGCCGATCGCTGGGAGGACGTCGAACTCCGCCACGCGATGCCAGGGTGCGTCCCATCTCGCGGGCCCGCCTGAAGGTGCTGACGACCAGTGCCACTCCCAGGTCGACGCCGGTGTCGACATAGGGCTGGTTGGGGTCTTGAGGCCGCAGCCTTCGGGCTGCCAGCAGGGTGCGCATCTCGTCGGCCACCAACGGAACCGAACGCACGGCCATGGTTATCACCGTCGAGATCTCGTCCACAGGCACACCCAAGCGGCGCAGTGGCCTCAACAGACGGTCGAGAGCGGCGGCGAGGTCGTCGAGCTTGGTGGTCCAGCCGATCAACAGGGCCATGGCCGTCATCATCCAAGCAAACGCGAGGAACCGTGCGAGGTCGGCGACGCCGCCAACACCCACGCCGTATACGGCTGGTTCGTCGTTGCTGAGCAGCGCCAGGAAGAACGAGATTCCGACCGCGATCAACAACACCTTGGGCGGCTTGGGAACCACGCCCCTGGGCAGCCGGGCCAGCAGGAAGGTGGCCAGAACCACCAGCCATCCGATGCCGATGGCGGTCCACGAGATACTGAATGCGATGGCCGACCCCACGATGGGCACCCACAGGATCTTGGTGCCCGCCCACATGCGATGGATGGGGGAGTCGCCCGGCAGGTGTCTCATCACCCGCCCAGATGATGCCCCGCTCATGTGAGACGCTCCGTCTTGGCGATGCGGCCCCCGGCCAGCTCAATTCGCTGGGCCAGCAGGTCGTCTGCCCAGTCGGGCTCGTGTGAAACGACCACCACCGCAGCACGCTGGGCCAGCAGGTGATGGATGATGCTTCGAAGACGGTCGCGGCCTTCGGGGTCGAGACCTGCCAGTGGCTCGTCGAGCAGCACCACCTCTGGTCGGCGAGCCAGGATGCCGGCCAGCAGCACGCGCCTTTGCTCACCGCCGCTGAGGTGGTCGATCTTGCGGTCGCCAATCGATATCGGATCGAGGCCCACGGTGCGCAGTTCGTAGGCGACATCGTCGGCGCCCGACATCGACTGCACCTCTTCGTCGACCTCGTCGTTCAGCAGCTGCAACCTGGCGTGCTGGAACGCCAGGGCTATCCGCAGATCGGGGCCCTCGAGGGGTTGACCATCGATGAGCACCTGTCCCGAACTGGGTCTGTACAGACCGGCCAGCGTCCAGGCCAGCGTCGTCTTGCCCGAGCCGTTTCCGCCGGTGATCAGCGTCAACTCGCCCTTGCGCAAGCGCAGGTCGATGCCGTGCAACGCTGGCACCGCCCAGGGCGATCCCGAGTCGTGAACAACCGACACGTTCTGAGCCTCGAGCACCACGTCCGCCGGACCCCGCGCATCGGGAGCGATGATCATCGTCGAAGCCGGGCTGCCCATGGTGACGACGTCGTCGGCGGAGCTGGCGTCGAGCTCGAGGTGGGTAGTGGCGAGAACCGCTGTACCCGTGTCGGCTACCGAGCGCAGCAGATCCATCACCTGGGCCCGGCCTTGGGGGTCGAGCATCGAAGTGGCCTCGTCGCACAACAACAGGCGTGGCTCGCGCGCCAGGGCGGAGGCGATGGCCAGCCGCTGAAGCTCTCCGCCCGACAACGTGGCGGTGCTGCGGTCGGCCAATGGTGCCAGCCCCACCTGGGCGAGCCGTCTGGTCAGATCGTCCTCGGATACGCCGCACCACCTCAACTCGTCGGCCACCGTCAGCGCCAGCACCTGCGAGTCGGGTCGCTGACCCACCAGTGCCACCCCGCCCCGCTGGCCCAACCCGACAGGGCTGAACGGCGGCTCCGCAGCGATGTTCGAGTTGCCCAAACCGGCGAGGGCGTCGAGCAGGGTGCTCTTGCCGACTCCGTTCGGGCCGCGCAATACCGCCAGGCGGCCCGGTTCGAGGTCGAGAGACACCTGGGTCAGCGTCACGGCGTCGCGCCTGACCGAGGCCTCGGACAGGTGTACCGGCAGTGGGTCGCCGACAGCCCCGACCGGGCTCGAGTGGGCCTCTCCCAACGCACTGTCGACGCGCTCGAGAACCGGTTCTGAGATTCGGACCGTGAACCAGGCGTACACGATCGAGACGACGCCCTGGATCAGCGGTGTCGCGGCCCACCACCATTCGATCGACCACTCGACAACGTCGACAAGACCCTCGCCCACCGGGTCGAGCCTGACCCACGACAGCACCCGCGAAGCGCCCTCGCTGACGTTGCGCGCGTTTTCGAAGTTCAGCTCGCGCGCTCGCGAGAAGATCAGCAGATAGACGATGGTTCCGGCCGACACGACCGGCGTGCACACCGCAGTGGTGAACAGCACGGTCCGCCAACGGGGCCAGTGCCGACGCAGCCGCGACCCGACGGTGCCACCGAACAATGCGGCGGCACCGAGCTGGCTGATCGGGCCGATGCCGCCGAGGATCGCTCCCAGCATCACCGCCGCCGAACCCGCCATCACCACGGTGCGGGTGCGTCTGCGTACGGCCAGAACGACGATGACCACGGTGGACAGAAGCTGGAAGAACGTGCCGAACGCCAGCAGCCGTCCGATGGCGGCCGAGGTGAACACCAACGCCGCGACCGCTGCTGCGTCTGCGACCTCTCCTGGTGTCGAGCTGGCCCGCGCCGGGCTCACCTCGGTTCGACGTTTCAGCACCCGGCGCATGATAGGCACGGTCGGCACCGCTGCGATGAGCATGAGGTGGACGATGTGTTCAGTTTTGGCAGACTGAATCCATGCCGATGCGGACGAACTGCCATCACTACGAGAGTCGCACCTACCCCAACG
The DNA here is from genome assembly GCA_020439485.1 of Acidimicrobiales bacterium. Taxonomy (GTDB): domain Bacteria; phylum Actinomycetota; class Acidimicrobiia; order Acidimicrobiales; family Poriferisodalaceae; genus JAAETH01. The sequence continues at coordinate 3,834 of JAGQSP010000471.1, forward strand.
GCGACACCGTTCGGAAGTGCAACCTCGACCTGGCGCCCGAAGCACCATGGCGTTGCCCAGACGACTGCCCCAAGTACGAACCTCGTCAGCTCGACGTGGGCTGGGTTCACGGTTCGCTGGCCGTCAACAGCTTTGCAGACGAGCCTCCCGGCCTGGGCGAGGACGACTCGATAGCGGCCCTGCTGGACGAAGCCGAGGAGATCGTCAACTCTGTCGGGCCGCAGATTTTGGCCGAGGTCGAGGCCGAGCAACGAGCCAAGTCCGGAAAGCAGCGCAAGCTGTCCAAGAAGGCTCGCGCTGCGATGCGTAAGCGCAAGAAGAAGCGCTGAGGCAGGCTCGAAAATCTCGAACCTGGCCGAATTTCCACTACGGAGATAGTGCATATTGCCGGTATGCTCCGACGCTGACTTATCAACCCCTTGCGTCGAGGCTTTCGTCAATGTCGATTCCCGAAGTCACACACGCCGGCGAACCTGCTTGGCTCTCCGAGTTGAGATCGAAGGCCCAGCTGGCTGCCTCACAGGCAGGCCTGCCGACCGCCGCAGAAGAAGAGTGGCGCTACAGCCCCATCGACGAGATCGACATCTCGGCCTATTCGCCTGTGGCGGCGCCCAGCGAACCGAAGAGTTCCCAGTTCATCGGCGACGATGCGGTTTCTGATGCTGCGGTACTGATCGACACCGTCGACGGCCACGTCGTATCCGTGGACGTACGACGCGAGGCTGGCGTCCAGGTCGTCCAGGCCGCGAAATCGGCCGATGCCGTCCCGGTAGGTGGCGTGTACGACGGCGAACTCGACGTGTTCGCCCAGCTCAATCTCGCGCTGGCCCCCGATCCTTTGGTCATCCGGATCGCTCGTGGCGCGGTCATCGATGGCCCCATCGTCGTCAGGCACCACATCAGCGCTGACGGAGCCCTCATCGCACCACGCACCACGGTCGTTGCAGGCGAAGATTGCGAGGTAACGGTCATCGAGGTCGTCACCTCCGACGAGGTCAAGGCGCTGGTCTTGCCCGTTACCGAGCTGGCCCTGTCCCAAGCGGCCAGGGTCAAGTACCTGGTGGTCCAGAACCTCGCCCCTTCGGTCTGGCAGATCGCGTCACAGGTCTCCACCATCGAGGCCGACGGCCTTCTCGCCACCAACGCTGTGGCGCTCGGCGGTGCCTACGCAAGGCTGCGCACCGACACCCGAATGGTCGGGCGCGGCGCCGAAGGTGACATCACAGCGGTCTATCTGGGTGAAGGCGACCAGTCGCTGGACTTCCGCACCTTCCAGACCCACGTGGCTCCACACACTCGATCCAATCTCGAGTTCAGGGGTGCTGTCGACGACAACTCCCGTTCGATTTACACCGGCCTGATCCGCATCGAAAAAGACGCCAGGGCGGTCGAGGCGTTCCAGACCAACCGCACCATCAAGCTGTCCGAAACCGCGTGGGCAGAGTCGGTGCCCAATCTCGAGATCGAGAACAACGACGTCAAGTGCAGCCACGCCAGCGCGGTGGGCCCGATCGACGCCGAGCAGCAGTTCTACCTCGAGAGTCGCGGCGTCCCGACCGCCATAGCCGAGCGCCTCGTGGTGCAGGGCTTCTTCTCCGACATCGTGGCTCGCACACCCCACGCCGGAATCGGCTCGGTGGTTGACTCTCTGATCGCTTCCAGGCTCCAGAACGAGGTGGCGTCATGACCCGCAAGCTGCGTCTGTGCGCTCTGGAAGCCCTCGTGGAAGGGCAGGCCACTCGTATCGATATCGAGGGTCATCGCATCGCCGTGGCCATGGTCGACGGCCAGGTCTTCGCCATCGGCGACCGGTGCAGCCACGCGAACTTCTCGCTTGCGGAAGGCTATTTGTCCGTCGATGGCTGCTCGCTCGAGTGCCCCAAGCACGGCAGCAGCTTCTCGCTGACGACGGGCCAGCCCGATTCGCTTCCGGCCATCAAGCCGGTGCCGGTGTACGACGTCAGCGTCGAGGGAGACGACGTGGTAGTCGTCTTGCCCGGCGGGGAAGGGTGAGGTTGACCATGACCACTCTGAAGGTCCAGGGGCTGCATGCGTCCGTTGGCGGGACCGAGATTCTGCGAGGTGTCGACCTCGAGGTGTCGTCGGGCGAGGTCCATGTGATCATGGGGCCCAACGGAGCCGGCAAGTCGAC
>JAGQSP010000472.1 GCA_020439485.1 Acidimicrobiales bacterium
TCGTAAAGGCCCGTCGAGCGCGAGCGCTGGGCCAGACGCCTCGCTGCCCGCTTGGTATCCGTGCCGGCTCGCCCGAGATTCGCCACCAATGCGTCGAGGTAGTCGATGTCGGCGCCGCACCGGCTCATCGCAGAAGGGCCGCGTCGCGGCGCGCCAGGGCGGTCAGGCTGACCAGCCGACGCCTCGCCTCCCCGCAGTGAGCGACCACATCGGCTGCCGCTGCAGCAGCGTCTTGTGAGTTGGGCCCGTCCCAGAAACCTGTGCCAACGGCGGCGACCCTGCGGCCGGGCGCCGTCTCGAGCGCCGCGAGTGCTGCCGCTACCCGCCCCAGCACCACCAGTGCGTACTCGCAGTCTGATGCCATTCGCAGCATTTCGACACGCCGGCCGTGGTCCGACGCGTCAAAGGTCGATGTCGACGACATGAAGATGCCTCCTCGATGGCCCGACCCCGGACCAATCCTCAGCTCGAAATAGATCGAAATGCAGGGAGAAGTGCGGGCCAATCGTAACCGGGCGAGGAATCAGACCGCTACTTGATCTACGGTGAACGGCTTACACGGCCACTCACACGAATCCCCGGGGGCAACATGTCGATGTCTGGTTCGATCCTTGGTCACGCAGTTCTGCGCAAGGAGGACGAGGGCCTTCTCCGAGGCTCAAACGAATACTTCGACGATCTCGAATTCGACGGGCTCCTGCACGCCGTCTTCGTACGCTCGACGATCTCCCACGCCGACATCGTCGAACTCGACATCTCCGACGCGACGTCCATGCCAGGGGTGGTGGCGGTGCACACCGCTGAGACGCTTGCCATGCCGGACAGCCCGTCTCTGTTCACCGACCCCAGCGCGGCCAGACCTCACCTGGCCAAGGGTCGGGTTCGATTCGTCGGCGACATCGTCGCGGTGGTGGTGGCCGATAGCGAAACCCATGCCCGCGACGCAGCCGAGATGGTCATCGTCGATTACGAGCCGCTCGACCCGGTGGTCGACGTCGAGGCCGCGGTCGACGAGGGCGCGCCGGTCATTTGGGATCAGATCGGATCGAACGCCGTGTTCCAGACGGCCCACCAGTGGGACGTCGATCCGCTTGCGGGTGCCGACCACGTCGTCTCACAGCGCATCGTAAGCCAGCGCCTCGCCGGAATACCCCTCGAGCCCAACGGCTGTGTGGTCGCTCCCGAGGGCGACAGGCTCGCTGCCTGGGTTCCCACCCAGAACGCCATCTCCATCAAGCCGCTCATCGCGTCGCTGGCCGAAGTCGAGCCAGAGAAGCTGCGAGTGGTCGCCCCGTGGGTGGGTGGCGGCTTCGGGAACAAGGCCGGCTACTATGTCGAGTTCGGAATCGTGACCCGGCTGGCCCGAGACCTCAATCGGCCCGTCAAGTGGGCCAGCACCCGCTCAGAGGACCTCGTGGCGCTCAACCAGGGCCGCGACTTCGTGATGAACGTCGAGATGGGCATCAACAACGACGGCAAGATCGTGGGCATGCGCTCCGATGTGCTGTCAGACGTCGGCGCCTACCCGCTGGTCGGAACCGTGTTGCCCACGGCCACCCAGATGATGTCGCAGGCTGTGTACGACATTCCCACCATCGCCTTTCGCGCTCGCGCTGTTTGCACCAACAAGACGCCTATCGCTGCCTACCGCGGAGCCGGCAGGCCCGAGGCCACCCAGATGGTCGAGCGCATCATCGACATGGCCGCCGCAGCCATCGGAATGGACCCCGCCGAGGTGCGCAGGGCCAACTTCATCCCCAAGGACGCCTTTCCCCTCACCACCCGCACCGGCGCCGCGTACGATTCGGGCGACTACGAGACCGCTCTCGACGCCGCTCTCGAGGCATCGGGGTACGCCGACCTTCGCGCCGAGCAAGCCCTCAGGCGCCAGTCGGGCGACACCAAGCAGCTGGGCATCGGCGTGTCGGCCTATGTCGAGGTGACGGCCCCCTTCGGCCTACACACCGAGTGGGGCAAGGTCGAGATCAACGACGACGGCTCGGCCAACATGTACGTCGGCACCTCGGCCCACGGCCAGGGCCACGACACGGCGTTCTCGATGATCGTCTCGGATGCCCTGGGCATTCCGATGGACAAGGTCAACCTCATCCAGTCCGACTCAGACACCATCGCCCAGGGCTCTGGAACCATGGGCTCGCGGTCGTTGCAGACAGCGGGTTCAGCCGTGAAGGTCGCAGCGGGCGAGGTGCTCGAGAAGGCGAAGAAGCTGGCCGCTCACCTGCTGGAAGCCGACCCGGCCGACATCGTCGTGGGCGATGGCGGGCTGCAGGTCGCCGGTGTGCCCGCGGCCGCAATCTCGTGGGCCGACCTCAAGGCCGCCGCCAACGACGACTCGAAGCGCCCGGCCGACATGGAGGCTGGTCTGGTACACGAGCTGGTGTTCGACGGGCAGGGCTCCACATTCCCGTTCGGCGCCCACGTCTCGGTGGTCGAGGTCGACACCGAAACCGGCGGAGTTCAGATGTTGCGCCATATCGCGGTCGACGACTGCGGCACCATCCTGAACCCCCTGCTCGTCACCGGCCAGCAGCACGGCGGTATCGCACAGGGCGCGGCCCAGTCGCTTTTCGAGTGGGTCCGCTATGACGAGGACGGCAACCCGGTGTCGGCCACGCTGATGGATTACCTGATTCCGAGCGCGGCCGAGTTCCCCAGCTTCGAGACCTCGAACACCGAGACCCCCTCGCCGCAGAACCCACTGGGCGCCAAGGGCATCGGCGAATCGGGCACCATCGGCTCGACGCCGGCCATCCACAACGCTGTGGTCGACGCGGTGGCTCACCTCGGTGTCACACACATCGACATGCCGACCAGCCCCCTCGCCATCTGGGAAGCGCTGGCGGCGGCATCGAACTGACCGATGCCACGGCTCGGCCAGGTAGGACGCGACGACGCCCACGGGTTTGCCCGGGCGGTCTATCGCTCGCTGTTCGGCGACCGCGACCCGGTCGCC
>JAGQSP010000041.1 GCA_020439485.1 Acidimicrobiales bacterium
ACATTACCCTGTCGGCGCTGCTTTATGGTGAATTCAAGGAGTTCTTTCCTCACATCGCCGTGGCCTTTTTTGTCTGCTACTACGACTACTACCAGCCCGAGGCTTACATGCCCTCGAGCGACACCTACATAGAGAAGGACTCGTCGGTCAACGACGAGATCGACCGGCTCCGGCACTCGGCAACAGCGGCCCTGTTGACCCGCCGCGACGTCATCGTCGTGGCATCGGTGTCGGCTATCTATGGTCTCGGGTCGCCCGACCAGTACCGGCGCAACATGCTGTACCTACGTCTCGGCGCCCAGATGGACCAGCGCGAGATCCTTCGTCAACTGGTCGACATGCAGTACGAGCGCAACGACATGAACCTGGTGCGCGGCAAGTTCAGGGTTCGCGGTGACACGATCGAGCTTCACCCGGCCTACGAAGAGTTCGCGGTGCGCATCGAGCTGTTCGGCGACGACATCGAACGCATCACCAAGGTAGACACCCTCACGGGCGAGCGCTTGGGCGAACTGACCGAGCTCACGGTTTTTCCGGCCACCCACTACACGACCTCAGAGGATCGCCTTGCAGCTGCCGTTGCGGGTATCGAGGTCGAGCTTCGTGATCGGCTCCAGTATTTCGAGGCCGAGGGCAGGCTCCTCGAGGCGCAGCGCCTGCGGATGCGCACCGAGTACGACCTCGAGATGATGCAAGAGGTCGGGTACTGCAACGGCATCGAGAACTACTCCATGCACCTCGACGGCCGGTCCTACGACGAGCCACCCTTCACCCTGCTCGACTTCTTTCCCGACGATTTCCTGCTCGTCATCGACGAAAGCCACGTGGCCGTGCCCCAGTTGCACGGTCAGTTCGCGGGCGACCGCTCGCGCAAAGACACCCTGGTAGACCACGGCTTTCGTCTGCCCTCGGCCCGTGACAATCGCCCGCTTCGTTTCGAGGAGGTGCTCACCCGGCTCAACCAGTGCATCTTCTTGTCTGCGACGCCGGGCGACTACGAACTGCAGATGAGCGAGCGTGTGGTCGAACAAATCGTGCGACCCACCGGCTTGGTCGACCCCGAGGTCATCGTCAAGCCGACCAAGGGTCAGATCGACGATCTGATCGAGCAGATCAACCAGCGGGTTGCCGCCGGCGGGCGCATCCTGGTGACCACGCTCACCAAGAAGATGGCCGAGGACCTCACCGACTACCTGCTCGAGTTGGGCGTCAGGGTCAGGTACCTACACAGTGAGATCGACACCATCGAGCGCATCGAGATTCTCCGCGACCTGCGGCTGGGCGAATTCGACGTTTTGGTCGGCATCAACCTGCTGCGAGAGGGCCTCGACCTGCCCGAAGTATCGCTGGTGGCCATCCTCGATGCTGACAAGGAGGGTTTCCTCAGGTCCGAGACCTCGCTCATCCAGATGATCGGCAGAGCGGCACGAAACGTCGATGGGCAGGTCGTCATGTACGCGGACCGGGTCACCGACTCGATGCAGCGGGCCATCTCCGAGACCAATCGGCGACGTGGCCTGCAGCAGGCATACAACGCCGAGCACGGTATCGAGCCACAGACGGTCCGCAAGGCGGTCAGCGACATTCTGGCGGTACTGCGCGGGCCCGATCAGGGCGCTCCGGTGCCCGAGGCACTCGCAACCAAGCGGGCCGATCGGGCCAAACGGGACCTCGCCGAGTTGCCCACAGACGAGCTGGCAAGACTGATCCAGACCCTCGAGGCCGAGATGGCCGAGGCCGCCGCCGACCTTCGGTTCGAGTATGCGGCTCGTCTTCGCGACGAGATCAAGGACCTCAAACGCGAGCTGCGCGACGCCGGCTGACCCGTCGACTACCCTCACCTTCGGTCGACCGGCCGCCCTTTGCCCAGCAGCCTCGAGGATCCCGAACGTGAGCGATCTCCCACCCCCGCCGCCGAACTGGGGCCAATCCTCACCGGGCCCGGCGACGCTTGCCGAGTGGCCTCTTCGCGCCGGCGCCTTCGTTGCCGATCTGGTCATCTTCGGTGTCATCAGCTTCATCGTCGGAGTGCCCGCTCGCTCCGTCGGCACCGGGGCGGTCATCGCTGGGGGAGTCATCGTCTCCGCGTTGTACTTCATCCTGCAGGAGGGCAACAGCGGCCAGACGGTGGGCAAGAGGATGTGGAGCCTTCGTGTGGTCGGCGAAGACGGTGGTGCTATCTCCTATTCCACCGCTGCGGTTCGTTGGGTGGTCAAGTACCTGGTGTTCCAGATCATGACCCTGCTGCTGGGGTTCTTCGCCATCGCGTGGGTGTTGGCCGACTATCTGTGGCCTTTGCGTGACGAGCGCAATCAGACATTGCATGACAAGGCGGCGCGTACCATCGTCGTGGTCGAACCTCGAGAGGAGCAACAATGACGGATCTTCCACCACCCCCGCCGTCTTTTGGCGGTCAGGTCTTTGGCGAGCAGGCCGGCTACTTCGAGCTCTCGGGCTGGTGGCGTCGCGTCGGTGCGGTGCTCTTGGACGGACTCATCGTAGGCGTGCCGACCCAAATCCTCGTCGCCGTCGGTACCGCGTCGGACAGCGCTGGCTTCTTGGCGTTCGCCTATCTGGTATCGATCGTGGGTGGGGCGTTGTACAGCATCTTGCTGGTGGGCCGCTCTGGCCAGACCGTGGGCAAGATGGTGTTGGGTATCCGAATCGTCCGCGACGGCAGCAACGCTCCCATCGGCTACGGGTTGGCAACCGGGCGATATTTCGCAACGATCTTGTCGGCTTTGCCCTGCTATCTCGGGTTCCTGTGGCCGCTGTGGGATGACAAGAACCAGACCTTCCACGACAAGATCTGTTCGACCGTCGTCGTCAAGACCTGACAGAGCAGAAGCGTGGCCGACCTTCCTCCACCACCACCGTCCTTCGGCGGACCGGTCTTCTCGCATCAGCCTGCAGTGTTCAACCTGGCGGGCTGGTGGCGCCGTGCCGGAGCGTTCATTCTCGACGCGCTGCTGATAGCCGCGGTTGGGGTGGCCGTCATCTTCGGCCTCGCCGCCATCGGCGGAGAGGCCGGGGCGGTGATATTCGGCATCTTCGTCGTGATCGTCGGAGCGGCGTTGTACGAGACCGGCATGCTCGTCAACAACAACGGCCAGACCGTGGGCAAGATGGCGACTGGTATTCGGGTGGTCGATGCCAACTCGCCCCAAGGTGGACTGGGGTGGGGCAAGGCGTGGGGTCGCTACGGGGCCGAGTTCGCATTTGGTATGGGTTTCAACCTCGTCAGCGCTGCCGGAGCGGGTGGCGCATTTGTCGGCTTCCTCCTGAGCCTGTTGCTGTATCTGTGGCCACTTTGGGATGCCCGGAACCAGACCTGGTACGACAAGGCCGCGGGCACCATCGTCATCCGGGCCTAGGTGGCCTCAGCCCGCCAATCGACCTCGGGCGCTGTCCCTGGGACCAGATAGAGTGACCCGCCGTGGGTGACAAGCTCGTAATTCGCGGGGCGCGCGAACACAACCTCAAAGACGTCGATCTCGAGCTGCCTCGTGACCGGCTCATCACCTTCACCGGTCTGTCCGGCAGCGGCAAGAGTTCGCTGGCCTTCGACACGATCTATG
>JAGQSP010000473.1 GCA_020439485.1 Acidimicrobiales bacterium
GAAGGCGGAGCCGAGGTCTCGACGAATCTCACGAAGGGCACCCTGAGGCCATCAGGCCGTGGCGGCCAGCTCGATGCCCTCGGGCAACTCTGGCAGGTACGGAACCCACGCGGCTGGCAAGCTGCGCACAGACAGGGCGACCCACAGCCCGGGCGAGGGAGCCGTAGGCGGGCGTCGCAATCGAAACTGGGGCGAATCGGCCAGCAGGCGATCGCCCTTGGCCAGGTTGCAGCGCTTGCAGCACGCCACGACGTTCTCCCAAGTGTGCTGGCCACCCTTGCTGCGGGGGTGGACATGGTCGACGCACTCGGCCGCATCGCCGCAGTACTGGCAGGTGTGGGCGTCGCGCGCGAACAGGGCCCGCCGGTGCAGCGGCGCCCGACGTCGCCTGGGAACCTTGACGAAATACCGGAGCTTCACCACCTCGGGTGGGTTGAACTGGCTGCGCTCGGAATGCCACACGTCGTCTGATTCGGCCAGGGAATCGGCCTTCTCGGACAACACCAACGTCATCCCTCGCCGTTGCGACACAACACTTATGGGCTCGTAGGTCGCGTTCAGAACCAATACGAGCGCCATGTCGATCCTCAGGCCGCGATGCTGGGCCAGCGGCGACACCACTCGAGCCATGCCACCACATCGGTGGGGTCTGGCTCGGGGTCGGCGCCCCCGTACATGGTGGTGAGCCGGAAGTGGAGGTACTCGGCATCGGGAAGCGGCAGGAACGGTGGCTGCCGCCACCACCCTCGTGGCGCGAGCCGAAGACCCTGTTGCACCGCCACCTTCCACAGGCGGGGGCGCAACAGCACCGCCCGGACAATCGATGACAGCCCGGGCACGGCGACGAGGTCTCGGTTCAGCTCTTCACATCCTTGTTCTTCGACGTCTCAGCTCTTGACGTCTTTCCAGGCCCCTGTATCGGCCCTGGGTTCTTTGGGCAGACCCAGAACCTGCTCGCCGATGATATTGCGCTGCACTTGCGACGTGCCTGCGTAGATGGTGCCCGCCCTCGCGTTCAAGAACGTGTCGGTCCAGGATCGGATGTTGCTAGCCGGTGTTCCGGCCGCATCGGCCTGGAAGGCCGACTTGGGAGGCTCGCCCGTCGGCACCATCGCGACAGGTCCCAGGATGTCGAGCGAAAGCTCGGTGACGACCTTGTGATACTCGGACCAGTTGAGCTTGGTGATGGCGGCATCGGGGCCAGGTGGATTGCCGGCGAGGTACTTGGTGAGGCTGCGCATGCCGAGGTAGCGCATGATCTCGACCTTCTCGTGGCACCACGCCAACCGCTGGCGAATGATCGGATCCTCGTTGGCCCCGGTTGCCTTCGCCAACTGGTTGAGGCGATCGAGCTCGGCTCGGAAGGTCACCGGCAGTGTGGCTGCGGCCTCGCCTCGTTCGAAGCCCAGCAGGGTCATGGCGACCCGCCAACCCTCGTTGACCTCGCCGACGATGTTGTCTTTGGGGCAGCGGGCGTCGGAGAAGAAGACCTCGTTGAACTCGGACTCGCCCGAGATCATCTTGATGGGCCTCACCTCGATGCCGGGCTGGCTCATCGGCACAAGGAAGAAGGTGATGCCCTTGTGCTTGGCGGCATCGGCGTTGGTGCGACCGAGCACGAAGATCCAGTCGGCGAGATGGCCGGCCGAGGTCCAGATCTTCTGGCCGTTCAGAACCCACTCGTCGCCGTCGAGTTCGGCCTTCAGACCCAGGTTGGCCAGGTCGGAGCCGGCGTTGGGCTCGCTGTAGCCCTGGCACCA
>JAGQSP010000474.1:0-2706 GCA_020439485.1 Acidimicrobiales bacterium
ACGCCGGGCATGTTCGGGGTGCCGGTGTTCTCCAAGGAGCTGGCCAAGGTTGCCGAGGGTTACGGCATCCAGGTTCACTTCGAGGCGGAGCTGGCATCTGTGGACCCGTCCAGTCGCAAAGCCGAGTTCAAGTCGATGAAGGAGGGGGAGGCCGGCTTCTCGCTTCCGTACGACATGATGCACGTCGTGCCGCACCAGTCGGCTCCCGACTGGATCAAGGCCAGCCCGCTGTCGAACGACACACCCGCGGGCTATGTCGACATCGACCAATACTCGATGCAGCACGTGAAGTACCCCAACGTCTTCGCCTTGGGCGATGCGGGCTCGTCGCCGAACTCCAAGACCGGAGCCGCGGCCCGAAAGCAGGCGCCGGTAGTGGCCAAGAACGTGCTGGCGAAACTCGACGGCAAGCAGCTCGACGCTCAGTACAAGGGTTATGCATCGTGCCCGCTGACCACCGCCTACGGCAAGATGCTGCTGGCCGAGTTCGACTACACCCTCGAGCACACGCCGTCGTTCCCGATCATCGACCTGACCAAGCCGCGCTCTGACATGTGGCTGCTGAAGAAGTACGGCCTGCCCTTCCTCTACTGGAACTTCATGATGAGGGGCATGCTGTAGGCGTCGGGGCAGCGCCTATTGGGCGGCGGGCTCGAGCACGCTGAAGATGCCACCGTGCGGGTCAGCCAGCACGGCGCAGGTGCCAACGCCAGGGATGGGGAACGGCGGCACGGCTGCGTGTCCGCCGAGTTCGCCGACCATGGCGGCCACGGCGGCGGCGTCTTGCACGGTGAAGTACACCGACCAGTTGTCGGGAACCTCGACCGGCATGTCTGGCATGCGCGACATGATGCCGCCCAGACCACCGTTGTCGCCCCCGGCGATCACGGTGTAGGTGCCTGCGTCGCCCATGTCCTGGTCTTCATAGGTCCAGCCGAACACGGCGCTGTAGAAGGCCTTGGCCGCTTCGACATCGCTGCTCATCAGCTCATTCCAGGACCAGGTGTTGGGGTCGTTGGCGACCTCGGAGCCGAAGTGATCGCCCGCTTGCCATACCGAGAAGGCGGCTCCGGTGGTGTCGGCGAAAACCGCCATGTGGCCGGCCTGCATGACCTGCATTGGCGCCATGAACACCGAACCGCCGGCTGCGGCGACCCGCTCGGCAGCCGCCGAACAGTCGTCGACCGCGATGTAGGTGTTCCAGATCGCTGGCATGCCCTCCATGCCCGGCGGTTGACCGCCCAAACCGGCGACGATCTTGCCGCCCAGCCGGAACTGGGCGTAGATCTTGTTGCCCTGGTCGTCGAACAATGCCTCGACGTCCCAGCCGAAGAGCTTGCTGTAGAACGCGCCAGATGCGTCGGTGTCTGGGCTCATGAGGTCGACCCAGCAGGGTGTGCCCGGTTGGTATGAGGTGAACTGTGGCATTGGATCCTCGCTTCTTGGCCTTTGTTGGCGTCCAGGCGAACGTTACTGGTGGGGTGGGACACCTGTCATTGGCACCACTTTGCCTGGGTTCATCAGGTCGTTGGGGTCGAGGGCCCGTTTGATGGCGCGCATCAGCTCCCATTCGATGTCGGGCTTCTGGGGGCCGATTCGGTCTATCAACTCGATGCCGATGCCGTGTTCGGCGCTGAGGCTGCCACGCAGTGACCATGTTGCTTCGTCTATTCGTCGTCGCAGCAGAGACCGGTTGGCGACGAAGTGGTCGACGGCGCTGTCGGCCACCGGCAGCACCCGCATGTGGATGTTGCCGTCGCCGACGTGGCCGAAGCCGTAGCAGACCGCACCTGGGGTCAGCTCGTCGGTGACCTCTTGAACCAGTTGGATGAACTCGCCGATCTTGTCCACCGGAACCACCGTGTCGAGCTTGATCGCGTGCTTCTGGTGGGCGTAGTAGCGCTCGGGCGGCAGTTCGTCGCGGATGAACCAGAGGGCGTCGTTGTGGGCGGCCGACTCGGCCACCACGGCGTCGAGGATCAGCCCCTGTGTAGCCGCCCGGTCCAACACGGTGAGGAGATCTTCTTGCACCGGCCTGGTGGAGGCCAGCTTCAGCAGCACGTAGTACTCGGCACGGGTGGCGATGGGCCTGGCGACCGAATAGTGCTTGCACACGAGTTCGACGCCGATGTCGGGAACCAGTTCGTATGCGGTCAGTTCGCTGCCGGTCAGGCGCCTGACCAGTTGGGTCAGCTCGCGCAAGCGGCCCAGCCCGTCGATTGCGGCGAACGCCGATTGCGTGTGGGGGGTGGCGGGCACCAGCGACAGAACCGCTCGCGTGACGACGCCGAGAGTGCCTTCGGCTCCGATGAACAGCTGTTTGACGTCGTACCCCGAGACGTCTTTGCGCAGGGATCTCAGGCCATCCCAGACGGTTCCGTCGGCCAGCACCACTTCGAGTCCCAGGACGTGGCTGCGCATTGGGCCGTAGCGCAACACGTTGTTGCCGCCGGCGTTGGTCGAGATGCCGCCACCGATGGTGGCCGTGCCGCGCGCCCCCCAGTCGGGGGCGAACTGAAGGCCGTGCTCGGCCGCAGCAGTTTGGATCGCCTCGATAGTGACACCCGCCTGCACCGTCATGGTGGCTCCGTCGGGGTCGATCGATTCGATCCGATCGAGCCGGGAGGTCGAAAGCACGATCGATTCGTGATCTGGACCCACCACCGTGCCGCCCGACAGGCCCGTATTGCCTCCCTGGGGCACCAC
>JAGQSP010000474.1:2787-3268 GCA_020439485.1 Acidimicrobiales bacterium
TCGGCCCACACGTAAGCGTGGCGAGGGTCTTCCAGGTACGACGCCGCGTCTTGGCCGTCGAGGTATCCGGCAGGATCGAGCAGTGACCGGAGCTCGGCGACGAAAGAACGATTCATCCGGCCGAGGCTAATGGCGGGGGGCTGTGGGGTCGCTCACCAGATCGACAAGCCCAAGGCCACAAAGACCAGTACGGCGCCGCTGGCGCGACCCATTCGAATGTGGGCCTGTGGCGACAGGCGTCGACCCAGGCGGCCGGCCAGCGCACCGAGCGAAGCGTGCCACGCCAGGCTCACCAACACGACGCCGCAGGCCAACGCGAGGCGGTCGGTCAGGGCCGAATCGGGCGACACCGGCGCGGCCACGATCAGGGCAATCCACGACACAAGGGTCGCGGGGTTGAACGAGGTGAGGGCGAACATCGCACGAGCCGGCCGCTTCAGCTCGCCGGCCAATCGGCCCAGCTCGGCGGGGCGCAACACCA
>JAGQSP010000475.1:0-1356 GCA_020439485.1 Acidimicrobiales bacterium
TGAGCACGCGCTACCTGCTGCTGCGTCATGCGTTGCGGCCCGCTTCGCTGGGCTCGCTGAACGTCATAGGCATGAGCATCGGATCGCTGCTGTCCGGCGCGGTGATCGTCGAGCTGGTGTTCGGCATCGGCGGCCTCGGAATGCTGCTGCTGGAGGCATCACTGTCCAGGGATCTCTACCTGCTGCTCGGCCTGACCACCTACATGGTGGTGATCTACGTGTGCCTCAGCGCGGTGGTCGATGTCGCCATGAGGTGGGCCGATCCGCGCATCACGGTCTCCCGGCGGCCCAGCATGGCCGAGCGACTTTCTCGCTTCGGGTTGAGGCCGGCGACATAGCTAGTGTCGGTCCAAACGGGGAGGGCGCTCGAAGTGAGCTTCGAAACACTGCTGTATGAGGTCCAAAGCGGGCTCGCCCGCCTCACCCTCAATCGACCCGATCAACGCAACGGCATCACCAACCGGATGGTCAGGGAGATGACCGAAGCCCTCGAGACAGCTGCCACCGACGACTCGATACGTGTGCTGGTGCTGACCGGTGCAGGTCGATCGTTCTGCCCAGGTGCCGATCTGAACCACTTCACCGATGGTGGACCCGACGACACACTGCGAGCGCAAGATTTCAGGGTCACTGCACTGTTGCACGAGATTCCGGCGGTGACGGTCGCCGCCATCAACGGTGCCTGCGCTGGTGCCGGCCTGGGTTGGGCGCTCGCCTGCGATCTGCGTGTGATGACCCAATCGGCCAAGTGCAATACGGCATTTCTGGACGTAGCGGTCGCAGGTGACATGGCGATCCCGTGGTCGCTGCCCCGCCTGATCGGGGCATCTCGTGCCAAGGAGCTGTCGTTCCTGCCGAGGCGCGTGACAGCAGACGAAGCTCTGACTATCGGCATGGTGGCCAGGGTGTTCCCCGACGACGTGTTCCACGAGCAGACCGAGCAGCTGGTCCAGGATTTGATGGACAAGTCACCAACCGCCCTGAAGGGTCTGAAAGCCAACTACCTGGCGGCCGAACGAATGGGCCTGGCCGACTTCGTCGATTACGAGGCCGAGCGCCACCTGCGCATCGCGGCCAGCTCGGACACCAAGGAAGCCTTCCGGGCGTTTGTCGAGAAGAGAAAGCCGAGGTTCAGCTGATGACCTGGATACGTCTGCGCCAGATAGCACTGGTCGCCCACGACCTGGAACCCGTCGCCCAGGCACTGACCGATCATCTAGGCATAGAGGTGGCCCACAGAGACCCGGCGGTCGGCAAGTTCGGGCTTCACAACGTCGTCATGCCGCTGGGCTCGCAGTTCGTCGAAGTCGTCTCACCGACCCAACCGGGAACCGCCGGCGGCCGCCAGCTGGAACG
>JAGQSP010000475.1:1369-1619 GCA_020439485.1 Acidimicrobiales bacterium
ATGGGCGGAGACGGCGGATACATGGTCATCTGCCACACCGACGACCATCCCCCACTGCGCCAGAGGGTCGACGAGCTGGGCGTACGGGTGGTGTGGGAGAGCACGCACGAAGACGGCTACCGCCTGCTGCAGCTGCACCCTTCTGACACCGGCGGCTCGTTCCTCGAGATCGACTATCAGCCGGGCGGCGAAGACCCCATGGGGCCCTGGCACCCTGCCGGCGACGATTGGCAGCGCGTCTTCAACACCA
>JAGQSP010000476.1 GCA_020439485.1 Acidimicrobiales bacterium
TTCGATCAGCACGTCGATCTCGTCGCCCGTGTTGTAGTAGTGAGGTGCGGCCCTGACTATCGACCGCAACCCCCGGTCGTGCAGATCGTGGAACGACGCCATCGCCCTCGGGGCCGCCACGGTTATGTGGCTGGCCATCAAGCTGCTGGCCACGTCGCTGTCGTCCCAACCGTCGACACTGAAGCCGACAATGCCGGCGGTGGCTGCCGTGGCGTCGTGCACTGTGACCCCGGGTGTTTCGGCCAGGCGGAATCGCAACAGCCGGGCAAGCTCGTGGACCCGCCCGGCGATCCTGTCGACCCCTAGCTCGGCGGCCAGTTCGATGGCGGCTAACAACCCCAGCACCGCCGAGTGGCTGCGTTCGCCGAGTTCGAAGCGGGCGCCTCCCGACGCAGGTTGATAGTCGTCGCCCGACCAGGCGCCCGAACGGCCGTCGACGAACACCGGCGGCCGCAGGCGGTCATGCAGTTTGGTGTCGACGTACAGCAGACCCGTGCCGCGGGGTCCGCGCAACCACTTGCGACCGGTCGCCGTCATGAAGTCGCAGCCGATCGCCGCGACGTCCACTGGTATCTGGCCGACCGACTGGGTCGCGTCCAACAGAACCAGGGCTCCACGTTCGTGAGCGATCGCGGTTGCCTCGGCCACGGGGTTGATCACTCCCTGGGTCATCGGAACGTGGGTCAAACAGACCAGCTTGGTAGGGCCGGCCAGGGCCTGCTGCAACGCGTCGAGGTCGGTGGTGCCGTCGGCAAGCGTCGGCACCGTGACCACCTCGACACCGTCAGCGCGGGCCTTCGCCAGCCCCGCGGCCGATGAGACGAACTCGCCGCGGCCAGCGACGATGCGATCTCCCGGCTCGAGGGGCACGGCCATGAACGCCCGCCACCAGGCCTCAGACCCTCCCGATGTGATCGAGATCGCATTGCGATCGCAGTTCAGCAGGCCCGCAGCAGCGTCATAAACCCGCTCGAACCGGTCTGCGAACTCTACTTGGGCGGCGTAGCTGCCTATCTCGATCTCGCGGCGGGTGAACTCGGCCACGGCATCTATGACCTGGTCCGGCATCAGCGCCGCACCCGCGTTGTTGAAGTGCGTCACGTGGGCACACCCCGGCGTTTCGGCACGAAGCTGGTCGATTGCGGCCTGGTCCATGACCCGACGCTAGGCCGTCGCCGATGTGTGGCCGGCCGAATTCTGGGGTCCACTTCCGATCTGGGGTCGGATCCAGACCATCGGTGACCCGAAGTCGACCCCAGATTCCGGCAGGGGGCGGGCAGGCGCGTAGCATCGGGCCGGTGGGGGACAAGGTGATCGGCAACGACAAGGCGATGTGGGTGCGCGTCGTTGCTGTGGCGGGGGCGGCCGCGTGGACGGCGATGACCCTCGCCTTCGGGTTCGGGCTGGTGTTGACCGTGCTCGAGGCGGCGGGGCCCAAAGACACCTCGCAGGCCCTCGTTCTGGAACGGTCGGCGTTCGAATGGGTCAGGAACACTTGTGATGGGCCCGTGGGGGGTTCGAGGGGCGTGAACTTCGGGCCTTGTGAGGACTACAAGGTCCCGGCCGGAGCGGTGGCGGGTGAGTCGGCCGATGGCACGACCTGGGCCTTGATTGGCCGCGATGTCTTGGACGTCGCGGGTCCTGTCGGTTCGGAGTTGACGGTCGAGACGTCGACAATCACCGGCCGAATCGTCAGCCTCGACAACGGGCGCCCGTTCGACAACCGGTGGAATCGCACAACAAGCGCAGCATCGATCGCGGTGTCGGCGATGGGTGCTGTGCTGGTGTTGGCAAACCTGATTCTGGTGCCGATGTTGATCAGGCAGCGCAGAAGCCCAGGTTCGCTGGGCCGATCCGCCGTGCTGGCGTCGGTTGCGGGCGGAATAGCTGTGGGCTCGCTCGGGGCCTGGTGGCTGGGATTCGGGGGTGAAGCCAGCTTCGAGGTGCCGTCCAGCGGCGACCTGTACGGCGACTACGTGGCCGACCCCTACCAATTGATCGCCCAGACCGGTGCGGCCGAGGAGGCCGGGCTTGTCGTCGAAACCACCGGTATGCGACCGGCAACTGCTCGGCTGGTGCCACGCGACCATTACGGCCCGGCAGTAATCGATCAACTCGCAAACGTTGGCGACCGTGTGCCCGTGTTCGTGATACTCCAGTCGAAGTACAACTCGCAGGCTCCGTTCTTCGTCGGGCTGAGGGCGACGATCGACGGCGATATCGTCGACGCAACCCCTTGTTCACCAGATTGGGACGATGCCGAGCCGATAGGTGTCGACACGTCGATCGTCGCCGCCCTGATGTGCTTCGACCGCGTTCCCGACTCGCCCGAGGTTTATGTGCCTACCAACCTCACCGAGCGTGGAGTGGCGGTTGCGGCCGATTTCGGCTGACGAGCTCGCCGTGCGGGTAGCTTCGACGCATGGCGAACATGGACTCTGCAGATTACGAACCGAGCACCTGGGACTGGGTTGCTGAACAGGTCGAGGCATACGAGGCTTCGGGCGGTACCCAGGCCAACACATTGCGCGACACCGGCATCCCCATCGTGATCTTCACGTGCGTGGGCCACAAGACCGGCAAGCTGCGCAAGGTGCCGGTGATGCGTGTAGAGCACGAGGGTGAGTACGCCATCGTGGCCTCCAAGGGTGGCCGGCCCGAGCATCCGGGCTGGTATCACAACCTCGTCGCCAACCCGAACATCGCGTTGCAGGACGGCCCCGAGCCCGTGGACATGGTGGTGCACGAGGCTCAGGGCGCCGAGCGTGCGATCTGGTGGCAGCGCGCGGTCGAGGTCTTCCCGACCTACGCCGACTATGAGGTCAGCGCCACCGGCCACGGCCGGGTTATACCGGTCTTGATCGCATCACCTGCTTGACCTGCCGGTTCACCGGGGGACTGGTGCCACCGCGACGATCGGTGATGGGATCTGCCTATCGCCGAGGCTGCCCAGGAATGCGAGGTCGCTGAAGTTGAAGATGCCGCCGTCCCCAGCGACCATCAGGTAGCCGTTACCGTACGGAACCATGCCGTTTATCGGCTGGTTGAGCTTCGCACCAGGCGGTAGCACCCCGGGTATCGAACCGCGGAACGGAGCATCGAAGGCGAAGACTCCTCCGTCTCCGGCCACCAGCCAGTAACCCGAGCCGTCCGGGTCTACGACAAGTCCATTGACCGGTGAGTCGAGCGGCCCGGGGACGACCTGCGGAACCGATCCGGCAAACACTGCGTCGCCGAACGTGAAGATGCCGCCATCGCTTCCGACCATGTAGTAGCCGCGGCCGTCCTGCAACGACGCGCTGTCGACCACGGGTCCACGCAGGGCGTCGGCAAGACCGATGGTCACGAGGTCTCCGAAGTGGGTGGCGTTGCCGAAGGTCAGGGCACGACCCTTGGAGGTGAAGACGTAGTAACCCAGCCCGCCCGGAGTGGCAGCCATGGTCGAGGGAACCTCGCCGTTCGACAGTTGTGCCAGGTTCACGTTCCCGTAGTGAGGGGCGCCGCCGAGAGCGTGAACCACGCCGTTGCTCTCGAGGATCCATATCCCAGCGCCCGACGGGTTCTCGAGGACCTTCACGGCCCTGCTGCTCACGGTTGCGCGGGATCCGGTGGGAACCACTGTCTCGCTGTCGCCGAATGCGTACACATAGCCGGTTTCGTCGACCATCCAGTAGCCCTGTAGGTCGACGAACTTCCCCTTGATGAACCGCTCACCGGTCTCGGTGAAGGTGAGCGTCATTGCCGGGCTTCCCGGTGGGGACACAACCGTGAACATGTAGGTCTGCCCCTCGACCACGCTGACCTGGCGGCTCTGCTGTGGCGCACTTGTCACGCTTGCGACGCACCCCAAGGGATCGAAGCCCGACAAGTTCTTCGTCGGCCAGCCGAAGCTGAACGCATCCGAGCCGACCCTGCTGACGCCGAGCGCACTGCTCGCAGCCCCGCCGGTCGCCCCTACCGTGATCGTCGATGTGAACGGTGCAGTCCAGGTAACTGCGCCCGCGGTGCTGCCGTTACCGCATTCGGCAATCGCAGCGACATCGTTGACTCCCAAACCCGTGTCGGTGCGCACAACGGCGCTGGTACCCGTGACAGCAATCGGCTCGGCCACGAG
>JAGQSP010000477.1 GCA_020439485.1 Acidimicrobiales bacterium
CGTCGCGAACGCCACCAGGCGAGCCCTCTCCAGGGGCGAGACCCACGTCGTGCCCCGCGTCAGCGACCTCGACGCGCTCGTGGCCTCCACCAGCGGCAAGATCGAGATCGAATCGATGGACGACGGGCGCGAGTCCATGATCATCGAGTCGATGTTGCGCCAGTCGATCCTCGAGGTCTTCCGCGGCCACTTCACCACCGAGGAACTCCGCGCCGTGGTCGAGGGGTTCGAGAACGGTGTGGTCGTGCACACCGGCGACGACCTGGGGGTCGACCAGTACGTGTCGATGCTCGAGACCGTCCCGGCTCTGAAAGACGCCGTTGCCGAGGTCGCCGACTCGCAAGACCCAGCGGTTGTTGCGTGCGCGGTCGAGTTGGTGCTGGAAGGCCTGCATCTCAACAAGCGCCTCAACAAGGACGCTGTCGGCGCGAGGGCCACCTATCGGGGCCGGGGCTGAGGTGTTCGTGCCCTTCGGCGAGCGCGCAGGTGCCAGCGGGCTTCGGTAACAACCGCGTTCGCCCCCACAGCGGTCGTTGCGAGCAGTGACGACGTTCGAGTCGGCGCCCAGGCGTAAGTTGCCCGAACAAACGACCGCACCAGCCTCGGGGAGCGTGCCGTCGGTTTGGCGTTCGGGGAAAACCAGCGCGCGATATCGGCCTTAGACCGATTGGCCGAGCGCGAATCGGACGCGTGGCGCCTCCGTTTGAACAGTCGATCATCGACCTCGACCACGTGACCTCTGAGAGCCATCTCGAGCAGCAGCGTGTAGTCGCTCGAGTCGAAAGGTTGGATAAGATCGGTGCTCAATAGGGTCGAGCGGCGGTGAAGGCCGAAGACGGCGTGGCACATCCGAAGCCTCCACAGGAGCCGGACCGCCCGGTGGGTTGGGCTGTCGATATCGAGGTCGAGATGCTCGTCGTGCTCGCGAACCGCAGACCCGACCTCGTCGATGATCACGCTGCTGGGGTATACGAGACAAACCTCCGGCCGATCCTTGAACGCGCGCAGACATGCTTCGATGCAGGTCGGTTCCAGTAGGTCGTCGTGGGCCAACCATTGGAAGAATTCCCCGTTCGCAGCATGAACGAGCCGGTTGTAGTTGAAGGCGGCGCCCCTGTTGTGGTCGCTTGGCAGGAGTCTGATGCGTTTGTCACGGCTGGCCGCGTCGCGCACGATGTCCCTGGTGTCGTCGCAACTGGCGTTGTCGGCGACGAGGATCTCGATGTTGCCGTAGGTCTGCGACGAGGCGGAGGCGAGAGCCTCGGCTATGAAGTCTGACCCGTTGAAGACCGGGATGCCTATCGACACCAGCCCCGTCACCGAACTGTCGGTTGCAAGTCGGAGGGCCGGGTCACCCAATTTGTCCACCACAATAAGTGAGATTAGCCTCCGGCCATGGATACCGAAACGACGGTGGCTTTCTGTGTCCTCACAACCGCGCGGGCCGAGAGAATACTGGGGTTGTTGGAGTCGGTCTCGGCGCTCGAGGTTCCAGCCGGTGTCAACGCCTGGCTACTGTTAGTGGTGAACACAGCCGAGCCCGTCGAGCTCGATGTCAGTGCTGTCCGCAACATGGCGGTTCGTGTGGTTCACGAGCCGCGGGTAGGTCTGGCCTCGGCCCGCAACCGAGCTGTTGCCGAGACTCGTGGGTCCGACCTCTTGGTCTTCCAAGACGATGACGAGCGGCCCCGTCCAGACTCGCTGGCGCTGTTGGTCGAGGCGTATCAAAGCAGTGGAGCCGACGTAGTGCAGGGATCTTCTACTCCGGCCTTCCCCAGTGATGTGCCGCAATGGGCCCTCGACCTGAGGCTCTACAGTCGTCACTTTGCTCCGGGCTTGGTTGCCATTCCCCCTTTCATGGCGCGTACCAGCAATGTCTTGATCCGCCGGGACAGCCTCCCCTCGGACAGCCCATTCGATCCCGCTCTCAATTCGACGGGCAGTGAAGACACGCATTTGTTCCGGCAGATGGCCGACGCCGGGGCACGCTTTGTGGCAGTTGATGAGGCGTGTGTCGACGAGCCGATTCCGGCTGATCGCGTCAGCGCGAGGTGGTGGATCCGGCGCGGCTACCAGATCGGTTGGGGAGTGTCGTATCACCTGTGGGCCTCGAACCCGTCATGGTGGAGACGTATACGACGTCTGGGGCGTGGGCTGAAGGAGATTTCGGGCTCGGTTGGTCTAGCCGCCATGGGAATGTTCGACGGCAATGCGACTGTACGCGCCGGCTATCGCGGGGCCTACGGTGCTGGACTGGTCGCAGGCGCTTTCGGGAGTCGTTTCGCCCCCCGCCCGTATGGGGGAAAGATCGAGGGCGGCCGTCGCCGCGGTTGATCTCTGCTCACCCCGGTCAGCCGTTGACCGTAGCGATGGCCGTGATCGGCGAGGTCGGGGGGTTGTCACCAAGGCTGCCCAGGAACGGACCACCGAAGGCGAACACACCGCCATCTCCGGCGATCAGCAGATAGCCGGCACCGTAGGGAACCATTGCGTTCACCGGCGCTACGGGCACAACCCCCAGACCTGGCAGGGAGCCGACGAAGGGTGCATCGCCGAACGCGAACACGCCGCCGTCGCAGCCGACCAGCCAATAGCCGTCGGGGCCCGAGGCGACCATTCCAGCTATGGGGCAATTGAGCGTCACCCCGGGCAGGATCTGGGGGATGCTGCCGAGAAAGCGGTCGGTGCCGAAGCTGAACACGCCGCCATCGGTGCCCAGCATGCGGTAGCCGTCGCCCACCGGGTTCACGGCCCCCGCGATGATCGGTCCGGCTAGGTTCAGGTCCGAAACGTCGCCCA
>JAGQSP010000478.1 GCA_020439485.1 Acidimicrobiales bacterium
CACAGCCAGTGGGTTCCGACGATGTTCGTTCGCATGCTGAAGCTGCCCGAGGAGGTGCGCAGCAAGTACGACGTGTCGTCGATGAAGGTCGCCATCCACGCTGCGGCGCCATGCCCGGTGCAGGTCAAGCAGGAGCTGATCGCGTGGTGGGGTCCTGTCATCCACGAGTACTACGCCGGCTCTGAGGGCAACGGCTTCGTCTACTGCAACAGCGAGATGTGGCTCAAGCACCCGGGCACCGTCGGCATGCCGCTCACCGCCACCGTTCACATCTGCGACGAGGACGGCACCGAGTTGCCTGTAGGCGAATCGGGCACCATCTACTTCGAGGGCGGCGGAACGTTCGAGTACCACGGCGACAAGGAAAAGACGAAGGGGTCGCGCCATCCCGATCATCCCGAATGGTCGACCCTGGGCGACGTCGGCTACATGAACGAGGACGGGTTCTTGTTCCTGACCGACCGCAAGGCGTTCATGATCATCACCGGTGGCGTCAACGTCTATCCCCAGGAAGCCGAGAATCAGCTGATCCTGCACCCCAAGGTGATGGACGCTGCCGTGTTCGGCATTCCCAACGACGACTTCGGTGAAGAGGTCAAGGCGGTTGTGCAACCCCGCGACATGGCCGATGCGGGCCCCGAGCTCGAGCGCGAGCTCATCGCCTATTGCCGCGAGCATCTGGCCGACGTCAAGTGCCCCCGCTCCATCGATTTCAGGCCCGAGTTGCCGCGCCATCCGACGGGCAAGCTCTACAAGCGGCTGTTGAAGGACGAGTACTGGGAGGCTGCGGGTCGCAGCATCTGACCCGTATCACTCATCGACAGGGCCGCCAAGCCGACGTGAGTTCGGCATACTGATCTGCTGTTCCGACAGTCAGGACGACCTCTCGATGACCTACCGTTCGATCCCCACCGCGCCAGGCCGCTCGTTGCCCGCGCCCATCGCCGCGCTCGATCGTTTGTCCCACAACATGTACTGGGCGTGGAACCCGACCATCCGCCAGGTGCTTCGTTCGGTCGACCCCGCCAAGTTCGACGCCGGTATGAGCCCTGTGCAGATGCTCGTCGAGGCAGACCTCGAGGCTCTGGCCTCCGACCAGACGTTCGTGGCTGCGGTCGGGTCTGCTGCCGCCGAGCTCGATGCCTACCTCGACGCCGAGGCGCCAGACCATCCGGGGATGAGCCGCGACAACCCGGTGGCGTATTTCTGCGCCGAGTACGGCATCCACGAGAGCTACGCCCAGTACTCGGGTGGGCTCGGCATCCTTGCGGGCGACCACTGCAAGGAAGCCAGCGACATGGACCTGCCGTTCGTGGCAGTGGGGCTGTTCTACCACCTGGGCTTCTTCAGGCAGCTGCTCGACCCTTCGGGCCGCCAGGTCGAGGCCTATCCCAGGTACGACCCGCGGCTGGCGCCGCTGCGCCAGGTGCTGGACGCACAGGGCGGCGAGCCGCTGACGGTCAGCATCGATTTCCCTGGTCGACAGGTTCACGCAGGCGTGTGGCTGATGGAGGTCGGTCGGGTTCCACTGCTGTTGCTCGACACCGACATCGACGCCAACGAGCCTGCCGACCGGGCCATCACCGCCCAGCTCTACAACGCCACCCGCGAGATGCGTTTCCAGCAAGAGGTCGTGCTGGGCGTCGGCGGAGTGAAGGTGCTGCGCGCGCTGGGCATCGAGCCTGGCGTGTGGCACATGAACGAGGGCCATTCTGCGATGTTGTTGGTCGAGCGAACGGTCGAGGCCATGGCCGCCGGTGCCGATTTCGAGACCGCCACGTCGTCGCTGGCCGACTCGTCGATCATCACCATCCACACACCGGTTGCCGGCGGCAACGAACGCTTCGGTGCCGATCTGGTCGCCGAGGTGCTGGCACCAATGCTGGCCGCGACCGGAGCCGACATCGACGCCCTGCTGAAGCTCGGTCGCGACTCGCAGGACGATCCCGGTGTGTTCGACATGACGGCGTTCGCGCTGCGCCTGTCGCGCCAGGCCAACGGCGTCAGCATCCTGCACGGCGAGACCGCCGACGACACCTGGGCCGAGGTCGTGGGCATGCCTGTGGGCGCTGTCACCAACGGTGTGCACATGCCGTCGTGGCTCGGTCCCGAGATGGCGGCGGTGTTCGGCTCGGTTGGCGCCGAACTGGTCGGGCAGACGTCGCTGGCGTTGAGCCCAGCCCAGGATGCGCCCGCCGCTGGTGTCGAGCCCAGGTCCACATGGGAGGCCATCGCCCAGGTTTCCGACGCCGACCTGTGGAACGCCCACGTCGCACAAAAGACGCGCCTGTGCGAGTTCGTCACCGAGCGCCTGCGGCGTCAGCACGTGCGATATGGCGAAAGCCCAGAGCAGCTTCGCGCCCTCGACGGCGTGCTCGACCCGAACTCGCTGATCATCGGTTTCGCCCGCCGGTTCGCGGCCTACAAGCGCGCCGACCTGGTGTTGTCTGACCTGGCCAAGCTGAGCCAGCTGGTCGGCGACGACGAGCGACCCGTGCAGATCGTGTTCGCAGGCAAGGCCCATCCCCTGGACGAGGAGGGCAAGGCGATCATCTCGAAGGTGTACCAGGCGTCTCAGAGCACCAAGCTGGCCGGCAAGGTGGTGCTGATCGAGGACTACGACATCTCGGTCGGCCGGGCCCTGGTGCAAGGCGTCGACGTGTGGCTGAACAACCCGCTGCGACCGCTGGAGGCGTCGGGCACCAGTGGCATGAAGGCCGCCGCCAACGGCGTACCCAATGCGTCGATTCTCGATGGTTGGTGGGACGAGGCCTGCATTGGTTCGGGCCCGCTGCAGAACGGCTTCGACATCGGCGCCCGCAAGCCGCGCCGCACCCGTGCCGCCCAAGACCGCTTCGATGCCGACGAGATCCACCGGGTGTTGTCACAAGAATTGGTGCCGCTGTTCTTCGACCGCACCGACGGTGTGCCCAGCGGCTGGGTCCAGGTGATGCGCCGATCGATCGCCACGAGCGTGTACGCGTTTTCCACGCTGCGTATGCTCGAGGACTATCGCGACACGATGTACACACCCGGCTCGACGTTCTCCTGAGCGTCACGCGTGAACGAATCGGGCATCGAGCACTTCGCCAACCTGGTCGAGGCTGCCGCCGACGGCCAGCACGTGCGGCTCGCCGAGATCGCCCTGGCGCTGGCGGCAGTGCTGGCACCAGACGAGGTCGACATCGACCATCGGCTCGCCCAGCTCGACTCGATTGCCCGTCTGGTTCTGACACCCGATCTGGCGGGTGTCAACGAGTTGTTGTTCGACGAGCTGGGGTTTCGTGGCAATAGCGGCCAGTACTACTCGCCGGCCAACAGCCGCCTCGACCTGGTTCTAGACAACCGCACGGGCATTCCGATAACTCTCGCTGTGCTGATGGCCGACGTGGGCGGTTCGGTGGGCCTCGAGCTGTCGCTGACCAATTCGCCAGGCCACGTGTTGGTGGTCGACCGGCTGTCGGGCCTCTGGTACGACGCTTTCAACCGGGGCGCCGAGCTGAACCGTGACGGTGTCGAGGCACTGCTGTCGCCCTTCGTGGGTGGGCGACGGGTTACTCCTGCGATGCTGCGGCCCGCACCCCCTCTGCAGGTGGTTTCGAGGATGCTCAACAACCTGCGGGCGATCTACTCGGGTTCCGACGACCGGTCGGGGCTGCTGGCCGTCGAACGGATGACCTGCGCCATCCCGGGCGCCGATGTGCGCCACCACCTGGTGCTGGCGAACCTCACCGCCGACACTGGCGACCTGGCCGGCGCCGCAGCGTCTCTGGAGGCGGCTGCCGAGGCCAACCCCGGCCGCTCGAACGACCTGCTGAAGCGAGCCACCATCCTGCGGGCCAGACTCAACTAGAAAGGTGCCCAACCCGCACCTTCGCGAACACCGGTGTTCAGACGTCGCCTGGCGCCCTGTGAACACCGGTGTTTGAGGCGAGACGCAGTCGAGGAGCTTCTGTCATGACAGCTTCGTTCCGCTGCTTTACCAAGAAGGTCCAGATCGCCTTCCACAA
>JAGQSP010000479.1 GCA_020439485.1 Acidimicrobiales bacterium
CCAGGGACGGTCGATATCTTCACCAAGCCGTCCCACAGGTCTAGTGCGGCCTGGTCGTTGGGCACCCTCGTGATGACGGGGCCGAAGTAGGCGACCTTGTCGCCCAAAGCGTTCTCGAAGGCGATGATGGGGGTTCCGATGTCGGTGCCAGCCAGGTCGAGGCCCTCTTGCATGGCTTGACGAATCACCGGATCCCAAGTCTGGGCATCGTCGGCTGCAGCGGCGTGTGACACGTCGATGCCCGCAGCTTCCAAGATGCCCTCGGGCGTGATCTCGTCGCGTCGGCCATCGTGATGAATCTGACGCCCACATTCCCAGTAGAACGCCTGCGCAGCCTCGTTGCCCACCGCCGCCTTTACCGACTCGAAGACGCGCAGCAACCTGTGCGTGGCATAAACCGGCGACGTTTCGTCGTCGATCTCGTTCTTGAAATAGAGGCTGATCGACTTCCACTCGACGTCGAGATTGCGCTCTGGTGCAACAGCATCGACGACCCAACGGGCCGTCACCCAACACCATGGTCATATGGGATCGATGTAGAAGTCGACCTTCATCTCGACCGCACCCCCTCGTGAAACGAACTCGCTCAGCCTATCCACGGCAAGCGATCAATCCGGCACAATTGGTCAGGTGAGGCCGATCGTCGAAACACCGATGCAGACGCGTTGGCAACGAATGCGTGTCTGGGTGTTGCCCAGCGCAATCTCACTTGTGGTTCTGGCCGCGGTGTTGGGTGCGGTCGCAACAGTGGTGTTCGACGTGGTGACCATCCGCGACTCGTCCAACCCGGGCGAGTTCCATCAGGACCAGAAGGTTCTGGTGAACACCCGTGGGAACCCCTCGCACAGCGACATGGTGGTGTTCACCAGGCCTGGCACCGACCGAGACTGGGTGGGCCGTGTGTTGGCGGTGGGCGGTGACTCGGTTTCCATCGCCGAGGGCGGCCTGTTCCTGAACGGCGTGCCGGTCCGCGAGGCCTACCTGACCAACGACGACCCGGGACCCACTCTGGAGCCGTTCATCGTGCCCGCCGGATCGGTCTATGTCCTCACAGACGACCGCCGGCACGACTCGATGAGCGCCATGGGAGTGCTGCCGCTGACCCAGATTCGCGGGACCGTCAGCTTCGGGCTGTGGTTCGGCTGATCGGCCAACTCGCCGAACCGACGCATCGACCAAATTGACGGCGGTCGCTCAAGACCGGCCAACGCTTGCCGACCGTAGACCCAGGTAGTGCGGCCTGATGCAGTTGGAGGAGTCGTGGGCAAGAAGAATCGCGGAGGACTGATTTCGGTCCTGGGTTCGGTAGGAGGCAAGGTTGGCCTCGTCACCGCTGCGGCGGTGTTGGCGATGGTGCTTGCGGCCGTGATGCAGTACGGCGGAACCTCCGACATCAACAACGCAGTGTCAGACCAGGTCGACCACGACGCGCCGGCCGAGGCCCTGCTGCTGAACATAGATCGCGACGCCTACCAGGCCCAGATAGCGATCGAACAGATGGCAACCGCCCCCGAAGGCGACGTAGCCGGTCTGGTCGAGGACTACGAGGGCAACCGCGACCAGACTCAGAGCCGTTGGGACGACTACAAGTCGATCAGCCGTGGCATCGGAGACGAAACCACCCGCTGGGACGGCTATGACGAGGCCCGCTCGGCATGGGTCGCCGCCACCGACGAGTTGGCAGACCGCATCGCCAACGGTGGCGAGCGCCTGCCCGACGAGGCGCTTTTGGCAGACATCCAGGCCAGCCGTGAGCTGTTCAACGGCGTTCGCGACGTTCTCGACGGAATCGTCGAAGAGATCTATGTTCCCAACCAGGCCGAGTTCCAGTCAGACCTCGACGGTGCCGTGTCGACCAGCCGCACGATCGCCATCGTCAGCATCGTCGTCGGTCTCGGGATCCTGGCAGCCGGGCTCTTGATGGCGCGCGGCTTCGCCAAGACGCTGCGCTCGCTGGCCAACAGAGGCAACCGACTCGCTTCGGGCGAGATCGACTTCGAGCCCGTTGGCATCGAACGGGCCGACGAGATCGGTTCGGTGGCCCGCTCGTTCGAGAAGATCCACAGCATGCTCGGGACCATGGCCGCACAGGCCCGCTCGATCGCCGGTGACGACGTCGACCACAACAAGTTGGGCGACCCGGTTCCGGGCGAACTGGGCAACGCGTTCAGCTCGATGATCGACTCGTTGACGTCGATGGCCGCTACGGCCTCGGTCGCAGGCGACGATGTGTCGGCCTCGGTTCACGCCGTCGCAGCTGCGGTCGATCAGATGGACGGCAGCATCAGAGAGGTCGCCGCCAACGCCGCCGAGGCTTCGACGGTTGCATCCGAAGCGGTGCAGGTGGCCCGCGAAACCTCTTCGACCATCTCGAAGCTGGGCGACAGCTCCCAGGAGATCGGCGAGGTCATCATGGTGATCAACTCCATCGCCGAACAGACCAACCTGCTTGCCCTGAACGCCACCATCGAAGCCGCCCGCGCCGGTGCCGCCGGCAAGGGGTTTGCGGTTGTTGCAAACGAGGTAAAAGAGCTGGCCAACCAGACCGCAAGGGCCACCGAAGAGGTGTCGCGGCGCATCCAGGCCATTCAGGCAGACACCGAAGAGGCCGTAGAAGCCAACGAACGCATCAGCGTCACGATCCATCGCATCGACGAGATCTCCAGCATGATCGCCGCAGCGGTGGAGGAGCAGACGATCGCAACGTCTCAGATCAGCCAGTCTGTCGACGAGACCGCAGCCAAGGCCCAGTCGATCGCTGCCAACATCACCGCCTTGGCCGATGCGGCCACGGCGAGCAAGTCACGGGGCCTTACCGCCGCTCACTGACCATAGAGAGCGCAGCGTTCAGGGGTGACCTGTCGAACGCGGTTCAGCTAGAGCACGACAGGGTCGAGCAACCGGCCTTGGTGCGAGCCCAGTCTGGCCGTTTGGCGGCGTAGCCGTCGCGGTCCGGTTGGTCGTCGTAGGGTCGACGCAAGAGGTCGAGCAGCAACTCGATCTCGGCGAAATCGCCCTGGTGAGCCTTGTCGATCGCCACCTGGGCGAGATAGTTGCGCAACACGAACTTGGGATTGACCGAGTTCATCGCAGCCCTGCGCTCGGCAGGCACAGGCCCCGAGGCCACACGCTCGGCCCACAACTCGACCCACGCGACCGACGCTGCGATGTCGTCGCGTGACCACGATTGGGGCGAATAGACCGCTGGCTCGAGCACTTCGGCGATGGCGCTACGTCGAACCTGGGGTTCGGCGTGCTCGAGCGCAAGGTCCATCTCGGCCGAGCCGAGAGCCCTGAAGAAGATCGTCATATCGGTTTCCACGCGCTGCAAGACGGCAAAGGCCCCGTCGCCCAACTCGACGTCGCCTGGCAGAACGTGGCTACCCAAGCCGAGCTTGGCCTGCACCGCCTGGCGCCAAGCGTCCTTGTAGACATCGACATAGCCATTGAGTGCGTCGGTCATCCGCTCGACGTCGCCGACCAGGGGGAAGATCGCGTTCGCCAGCTG
Organism: Acidimicrobiales bacterium; assembly: GCA_020439485.1. GTDB lineage: Bacteria > Actinomycetota > Acidimicrobiia > Acidimicrobiales > Poriferisodalaceae > JAAETH01. Next base: position 3,509 of record JAGQSP010000479.1, read on the forward strand.
CATGAGGTTCCAGTGAGCGACCTGAGGTTGCTGGCCATAGCGATAGCGGCGGTGCGAGAAGTCGGTGGTATTGGGTGTCCAGTTGGGGTCGAAATCGTCGATCCAGCCGTAGGGGCCGTAGTCGATGGTCTCGCCCAAGATCGACATGTTGTCGGTGTTCATGACGCCGTGTACGAAGCCCACGCGCATCCAATCGGCCATCAGGCGGGCGGTACGGTCGCGCACAACCTCGAACCAGGCGACATAGTGGTCGGCGTCGAGCTGGCCGACCGGGCGCCCATCGGCCAAGTCTGGAAAGTGCTGGACGATCGTGTGGTCGGCCAGCTGCCTCAACAGGTCGATGTCGCCGCGCGACGCGGGCAGCTCGAAGGTGCCGAAGCGGATGAAGCTGGGCGACACGCGACAAACGATGGCCCCGGGCTCGACCTCGGCGTTGCCGTCGTAGAACATGTCACGCACGACGCCCTCGCCCGTCAGCACCAGGCTGAGCGCACGGGTGGTAGGCACACCGAGGTGATGCATCGCCTCGCTGCACAGAAACTCGCGAATCGACGAGCGCAGCACGGCCAGGCCGTCGGCGGTTCGGCTGAACGGGGTGGGCCCAGCGCCCTTCAGCTGCAACATCTGGCGGCCCGCACGGCGGGTGGCGACCTGGCCGAGAGCGATGGCGCGACCGTCTCCGAGCTGGCCGGCCCAATTGCCGAACTGATGACCCGCATAGGCCATGGCGAAGGGTTCGCTGCCTTCGAGCACCACGTTGCCAGACATGGCTTGGGTGAAGGCCGGGTCGGCGACCGCAGCGGGGGAGAGGTCCAGCATCGCAGCGACCTCGGGGCTGTGTGCCACCAACTTGGGCTCGGAGACCTGTGCCGGTCGCACCAGCGAGTAGGCGGCCGAGTGGACCTGGCGTCGCAGATTGTCGGGGTTGGGGTCGCCCGGCAGCAGGCTGGTGAACGAGTTGTCGAACGTCCAGGCGGTTACAGAGTCGAGCAGATCCTCGTCAGAGCCCATGCCCCTGGAGGGTATCTGCGACCTGAGCCACTGCGGCTTCCACGACGTCCAGCAGCGGGCCGACCTCGCGCTTGACCACCGCCTGTCGCTTGGCGCGTTCGAAGCGATCGGTCAGCTCGCGGGGGATGATCACGGGGTCGTGCCCGTGCGAGCGCAGCTCGGCGTTCAGGGCCAACATCGCCACCTCGGCCGTCGCGTCAGCGAACGGGTCGACCACCAGCACCACGAACATCACGCCTACGGCACGCGCCAGGTGACTGCGTATGGGCGACAGCAGCGCCAGGCCGTGCCTCAGCGTTGTCTCGACCTCGTCGGGATCGACCAGCTCCAGGCTGGGCAGTCGGTTCGGCTCGGTTCGGAAACGGCCGGGTTCGAGGTCGACCACGACCGAGTGGAGGTTCTGCAGCAGTTCGAGTCGGCCCTCGGCCTCCTCGATGTCAGACTCCGAGACACCCCGCAGCGAGCCACCCAGCGCCAACACAGCAGACTCGAGCACGGCCAACGCTTCGTCGCCAACGCCGGCCACCGCCTGGGGCAGTGGCGGTGTCGGCTCACCGACGGCCAGTGCCAGGTTGGCCAGAAGCACGGCCGACTCGTCGTCGAGGTCACCGTGTCGATGTGCCAGATCCCGCGCCCCTGCGAACACCGACGCTGGGTCGGCCCACGACCGCGCGCTTTGCTTCACCCAGGTCGTCAGCTCCGAGCGGGTGAGGGTTCGCGGAGCCCGGCCTCTAACCGACCTCGACAGCCTGAGGTTGTCGGCCACGATGCGTGCCGGTGACGACATCTTCAGGCCAAACACCCACTCTGCGTCGTCGTCGCAGCGTTCCAGGGGCCTCACCACCACGGTCACTCCGGGCAATTCGAGGTTCGAGCGCCGACTGTCGCTCGCCACTGCAACCAGGCCTTCCACCACGGCGCCACCGGCGGCCGCTGTTCGATCGACCACCACGGCATCGGGCATCAGGTGGGCGACGATTTCCCACACATTCGACACCACGAGGTCGACGGCAGGGGTTTCGAGGTCTGCGGTGTAGACGTGACTCGCCAGGCGGCGAATCCGGCCCGCGTTGACCGCTCTGCGCAGTGTCGGCGCAGAAGCGAGATCATCGAAGAACACGGTTCCTCGAGCGGTTGGCCATGGGGTGCTCAGCGGTCGAGCCATCGATCTGCCTCCGGCGGTTTGTTTCACCGATTGCTGTTGCTGGTCGTCGATCGACGCTCGCGGGAAAGGGTTTCGTTCACGAATCGGCGTTGGTGGTACAACGTCGAGAGTGCCAGAGCCCACGACGCGGCGCGAGTATCCCGCTGCAGCAGTAATCGCAACCGTCATGGCTTGCGCGGCCGTCGCCCAGGCATTCGGGCGCTTCACCTGGGGTGTTGTACTGCCCGACGCGCGCGACGACGTGTTGGGTGGCTCGAACACTCTTGCCGGTCTGTTGGGAACCCTGAACGTCGCTGCCTACCTTCTGGGCACCTTCGCTGCCGCAGTAATCGCCTCGCGACGCTCGCTGACCCAAATGCTGCGGCGGGGGCTGATGCTGTCGTTCACCGGGTTGACGGTGATGTGGCTGGTGCCACATCCGGCGGTGATGGGCCTGTCGCTGTTCACCATGGGCCTGGGTGGTGCGCTGATCTGGATTCCGTCCCCGGCATTGGCAGCAAGACGGATGCCACCGCGCCTGCAGGGCATGGCCGCGGGTCTGGTGGGTTCGGGCATCGGAATAGGCATCGTGTTCTCGGGGCAGCTGGCGGCCGCGTTTCGCGACCCACAACGGCTCGACACCTGGCGCTCGGTGTACCGGGTCGAATCTGCAATCGGGGCCGTGGTGCTGCTGCTGGCTTTCGTGGTGTTGCGCTCGCGTGGCGAGACCGTCTCGGCCCGCGGAGGCATCGGCGGGTTCCAGTCGCTTCGACGAGTGCCCGGCTGGGCCCCTCTGACCGCTTGTTACACCGCCTATGGCTTCGCCTACCTGCTGGTGATCGCCTTCCTGGTCGCAAGGCTCGAGGACGACGCCGGGCTGTCTCCAGACACCGCTTCGGCCGTGTTCTCGGTGCTGGGTGTGGCCATCGTCGTCGGTGGCCTGTCGGTAGGCGCCGCAGCCGGACGATTCGGCGTCCGCGCCACCCTGATGACGGGTTCGGCCGTGTTCGGGGCATGCACCCTGCTCATGCTCACCGGCTCCAGTCCATGGATATGGGTGGCAGCGGTGGGGCTCGGCACCATGTTCTCGGGCGTGCCCGCGTCCATTGCCACCCACATCGTGCAGACGGCATCAGACGCCGACTATGGCCCGGCGTTCTCTGCGGCAACGTTGGCCTTCGGTGTCGCCCAGATGCTCGGCCC
>JAGQSP010000480.1 GCA_020439485.1 Acidimicrobiales bacterium
GCGTCGACGAGTGTCTGATCGTCTTGGCCGAAGCACAGTTCGCCTAGTTCGCCGTCGACCACCCGGTAGGCACCGAGCCAGTAGAACTCGGCATCGTCGCCCAATTCTGTTTCGCAGTCCGAGCCCGCGACGTCGGCGACATCGCTCTGCGACTCGTCTTCCGCGAACTCGTCGTCAGCAAAGCCCTCTTCCTGGAACTCGTCCTGGAAGTCGTCGTCCGCGAAGCCCTCGTCGGTGTCGGCGCACGCGCCGGCCAGCAACAACCCGACCAGCACCACGGCCAGTGTTAGGCGGCGGGTGGCACGGTCAAATCTGGACGATGAACCCATGCCTGTGGTTGTCGGCAGAATCGACGGGCGAGATAGTCAAGCGGTCTCTGTGGCGGCCGCGGTGGCCAGCCCCAGATCGGCTATCGCCTTCTCGCGCATCTCGACCTTGCGGACCTTGCCCGTGACCGTCATTGGGAACTCGGTCACGAAGGCGACATAACGCGGGATCTTGAAGTGGGCGATCTTGCCGCGGCAATAGTCCTTGAGCTCGTCCTCGGTGAGGGTGGCACCCGGTGCGAGTTGCACCCAGGCCATGATCTCCTCGCCGTAGCGTTCGTCTGGCACACCGATCACCTGGGCGTCGGCCACTGCTGGGTGGGTGTACAGGAACTCTTCGATCTCGCGGGGGTACACGTTCTCGCCGCCGCGGATGATCATGTCCTTGATACGCCCGACGATGTTGACGTAGCCGTCTTCGTCCATGGTGGCCAGGTCGCCAGAGTGCATCCAGCCTTCGGCGTCGATGGCCTCGGCGGTCTTTTCTGGGTCGTTCCAGTAGCCGATCATCACGTGGAAGCCTCGGGTGCAGTACTCGCCGCTCTGGCCCCGCTCGACCGTCTCACCGGTCTCGGGGTCGACGATCTTGGCCTCGACGTGTGGCAACACCCGGCCCACGGTCGACACCCTGTGTTCCACAGAATCGGTGGTCGAGGTCTGGGTCGACACCGGCGACGTCTCGGTCATGCCGTACGCGATGGTGACCTCGCTCATGTTCATCTGGTCGATGACCTGACGCATGACCTCGATCGGACATGGCGACCCGGCCATGATTCCGGTGCGCAACGAGCTGAGGTCGAACCCGGCGCGATCGGGGTGGCCCAACTCGGCGATGAACATCGTGGGCACTCCATAAAGCGACGTGCAGCGCTCGTCCTGCACGGTCTGCAACACCGCCCCCGGGTCGAACGTGGGGCAGGGGATGACCATCGTGGCGCCGAAGGCCGAGCACGACAGGTTGCCCATCACCATGCCGAAGCAGTGGTAGAAGGGCACCGGGATACAAACGCGGTCGGTCTCGTCGTATCCGCAGGCGTCGCCGACCATCTTGGCGTCGTTCAGGATGTTGCGATGGCTGAGCGTTGCCCCCTTGGGGAAGCCCGTCGTGCCAGACGTGTACTGGATGTTGATGGCATCGGTTGGCGACAGCGAGGCACCGACCGCCGCGAGCTGTTCGTCGGAGATGGCGTCGCCGGCCGCCAACAACTGCGCCCAATCCTCGGTGTCGAAGTAGACGACCCGCTCGAGGTCGGTCAGCGCGGGCCTGACCGCGTCGACCATGTCCTGGTAGGCCGACGTCAGGTAGCTGGTGCGGGTGACCAGCATCTTGCACCCGGACTGCTTGAGTGCGTATTCGAGCTCGTTGGTTCGATACGCCGGGTTGATGTTGACCTGTATGGCGCCGATCTTCGCGGTTGCGTACTGGATGTACACCCACTCGGCGTAGTTGGGGCTCCACATTGCGACCCGATCGCCCACTTCGATACCCGACGCCATCAGGCCCTTGGCCACCGCGTTGACGGTGTCGTTGAATTCGCTCCACGTCTGGCGGATGCCCTGGTGGGCTACAACCAGCGCTTCCCGGTCGCCGAAACGGGCCACCGTGGCCTCGAGGTTGGCACCGATGGTCTCTTCCAGCAGCGGTATGTCGGTGGGTCCGGTCGAGATCGCCTTGGTCATGGGCCGATCGTATTCGGTCATGCGCCGGCGACGCCTACCCGAACCATCCGGCTGAATGTGCTATTGGCTCATGTGATAGCCGCCGTTGGGCGACAGTACCTGGCCGGTCACGAACTTGGCCTCGTCGGAGGCCAGGTAGACGGCGGCCCACGCGATGTCGTCGGGTTCGCCGAAGCGGCGCATCGGCGTTGCGGCCTCGATGAAGGGCCGGGCGAAGGTCATGGGTGCTGTCATCGGGGTGTCGATGTACCCGGGGGCGATGGAGTTGACCCTGATGCCTCGCTCGACAACCTCTCGGGCCAACGACCTGGCGAAGCCCATGATGCCCGCCTTTGCGGCGCAATAGTGCGGGGCGCCGGCACCGCCGGCAGTGCCCATGATCGAACCCATGCAGATGATCGATCCCGAGCGCTGCGGGGCCATTATCTTGAGCCCCTCGCGGGTGCAATAGAACGTGCCGTCCAGGTGCACGGCCAACATTCGGCGCCACCGTTCGTCCGGCATGTGCATGGTGACGTCTACGAACGACTCGACGGTTTCGCCGGCCTGGATCTCGGCAATCTGCTGCATCCTCAACCGGTCGCGTTCTGCGCGCTCTTCCTCGGGTGCGTCCTGGGCGAATCCGGCGTTGTTCACCAAGATGTCCAGTCGCCCGAATCGCTCGGCGACCTCTTTGAAGCCGGCCTCGACCGCGGCCGAGTCGGCGACGTCGAATCCCACCGCCATCGAGTCGCCACCCAACTCTTCTGCCATCGCCTCGGCGTCGGCTGCTCGAAGGTCGTTGATGACGACCGTCGCTCCTTCTTCGGTGAAGCGGCGTGCGATCTGGGCTCCCAGTCCCGATGCCGCGCCGGTTATCAGCGCCAGCTTGCCCTGCAGTCGATTCACGGGTTCTCCCCCTCGAACGGTCTTGTTTCGGTCTGACTCTTCTAGTTGCTGTGCCGACTGCGGACCAACAGTGTTAGCTTCGGCTCGAACCTACACAGAGAGACGAGGGGGGCAGCCATGAAGGGCCCAGCAGAGATCTGGCAGCAGGCAGCCGACTGCTTCGAACAGAAGCTGGCAGCCGTGGGCGACGACCAGTGGGATGTCGCGACCGGATGTGGAGACTGGACGGTCAAGGACCTCGTCGAGCACACCATCTTCTGGCAGGCCAACGTCGGGCGCATCCTCGGCGCCGACGCTTCGCCCGAGCAGGGGTGGGATTCGGTGAAGGCAGCCATCGCCGGTGCTCTGACCGATCCGTCCGCGTTGGAGGGCACCATCGAGGGCGGCCCGATGAACGGCATGCCCAAGCACCAGGCGATGGGGCTCGCCACCGGCGACGCCTTGCTGCACGCTTGGGATCTGGCCCGTGCCATCGGCGCCGACGACACGCTTCCTGCCGAAGCCGTCGAGTCGGTGCACATGGGCCTGGCCCGCGTGCCCGAGCAGATGCTGCGTTCGCCCAACATGTTCGGACCCGCGGTCGAGGTCGCCGACGACGCCAGCGCCCAGGACAAGCTGGTCGCCTTCGCCGGCCGCCAGCCCTGACCATCTCCGGCGGCGACGACGCCTTTGCGGTTATCCCGCTGGGCGAAGGCCGCTTCCGTGCGACCATCGACGATTCGTGGGTCGCCCTGCAGGGTGTTCACGGCGGCTGCGTGGCCGCCGTGGCCCTGCGCGCGTGCGAGGCCGTCGTCGTTCCGACCGACCCGCAGCAGCCGCCGCGATCGTTGCGGGCGGCCACCGTCGGTTTCGTCAGGGGAACCGAGGTCGGCGATCTGGTGATCGAGGTCGAGTCGGTCCGTGAAGGACGTCTCCTGACCACCAGTCACGTCACCACGATCCAGGGTGGGAAGGTGACCACGGTGTCGCGGTTTCACCACTCGGCACCGTCCACCGGCACCGAGTTCTCCGACGTGGCCCCTGCGTTGTCCCAGCCCAGCGAGGTCGTCGACGTCGCCGACTGGGAACGGCCACGCCACATCACCAAGGTCGACACCCTCATGTCGCCCTCGACCGTGCCCTTCGCCGGAGCCGACCGCGCCCAGTGGCTGGCTTGGAGCCGGCCCGTGGGCACCGGCAGCTTCGACGCGGCGTGGCTGTTGATGTACGGCGACTACTTTCCGCCAGCGGTGTTCGTCCGCTCGAGCGCTCCGTCGCGTGCGGTCACGGTCGAGTACTCGATGCAGATCCACGATGGCGCCGGATCGTGGACACTCGACGACGACGAGCGTCTGTCGGCCAGGGTTCACGCGTTTCATTCTCGGGATGGATATGCCGTCGAGGATGGCTGGATTCACCTGCCAGACGGACGGCTTCTGGCCACCACCAGGCAGACCAGACTGGCGGGCTAGCCGCGCACGCCGATGTGCACGTGATCCAGGTGCACATCGTCGGTGAACGAGCGGCCCCCGTAGCCGTCGAGGGCCCACGGGCTGCCGACCTCGCTGACCAATGGATGGTCGTAGATCCACTCCACGATGTCGTGGATGTCCGACGCCGCCCCGTCGTTGTCGATCACACGGGTTCCGTTCAGCAGGTAGATGTCGACGGCCATGCCGACCGTGTGCTTGCTGATGCGGTCGGTCTCGAACACGTGGTATGGGTGGCCGCTCTTCAGGACCACAGCGGCGAACGGGGTGCGCTGCGACAGGTCAGCCATGATCTTCAACAGATTCGGGGTGATGCGCCCCGCGTAGATGTCCCACACGGCAGAGTCGGCCAGCACGATGTCGGGGTTGTCCAGCACGGCAGCGGCCTCTGCGGACAGATCGTCGGGGCGTTCAACCGGCAGCCCTCCGATGTCGGGCAGGTCGACGAAGGTCCACTGCGCGGCGCGCAGATCGACTCGCAGGTCGACAGTCCTGGTCTGGGTTATGACCGCTTCGGACCCGACACCCAGATCCTGACGCACGACGATCATGACCGATGCGCGGTTGTTGCGGTGCCCGCCGAGCTGGGGGTAGACGATGGTCGATCTCGACCACATGCCCTGGTGGTGCAGCGGCGCTGCTTGTTCCAACAGGCGGGCGGTCAACACCGGGTCCGAGGTCACCCGCGAGACGACGTCGTCCAGGGTGTCGGTGGCCTCATAGTTGGT
>JAGQSP010000481.1 GCA_020439485.1 Acidimicrobiales bacterium
GCCGCCGGGGAAGAACAGCGGCTGCACCACATAGCTGTCGGTGGTGAACGCAAGTCGCTCACCGGGCGCCAAGTCAAGCCCCAGGACGGCTGCGTCTGTCGGCGTGGCCGAAGCTGCGGCTGGTCCGAAAGCGGGCAGGAAGAGGTGCTCGATCAGCTCGGCCGACAGCTTGCCGCCGCCACCGTGTCCGAGGACGATGCGCTCTTGTTCGCGCAGCGGCATCGGGCACGACCACCCCTCGATATCGACTGCCGTTGCCAGGTGTGCGGGGCGCCGATCAGGCATCGCCGATTGCCACTGGTGTCTCGAATCGGCGGTACTGGAAGTAGGCGGCACACGCCCCTTCGCTAGACACCATCGTGGCGCCCATCGGGTTGCGCGGAGTGCAGGTTGTTCCGAAGGCCTCACACTGGTCGGGCTTGATCAGGCCCTGCAGCACCTCTCCGGCCCGGCACTGGTCGGGCTCGGCGACGTGCAGGTTGCCGACGTCGAAGCGCAGCTCGGCGTCGAAGTCGGTGAACTCCGCTGCGAGCTTCCAGCCCGACTGCGGGATCATGCCGATGCCTCTCCACTGGCGGTCGCACACCTGGAACACCCGGTCGAGCAGTGCCCGCGCCGGCGGATTGCCTTCGGGTTTGACCGCCCTGGGGTAGGCGTTCTCGACCTCGCCAACACCCCGCTCGAGCTGCAAGACGGTGCGCCTGATGCCCTCGAGCACATCGAGCGGCTCGAAGCCGGTGACGACGATCGGCACACCGAATCGGCGCGCAAGGGGTTCGTATTGCCCCGTACCCATGACGGTGCACACGTGTCCGGCGGCCAGGAACCCGTCGACCCTGGAGGTTCCCGAGGTCATCAGGGCCTCGATGGCGGGTGGCACCAGGACATGGCTGACCAGCATCGAGAAGTTGCGCAAGCCCAGCTGGTGGGCCTGGAACACCGCCATGGCGTTGGCGGGCGCTGTCGTTTCGAAGCCAACTCCGAAGAACACCACCTGCTTGTGCGGTTCGTCCTCCGCGATTCGCACGGCATCGAGCGGCGAATAGACGACCCTCACGTCACCACCCCTGGCCCGCACCGAGAACAGGTCGCGGTCGCTTCCGGGCACGCGCAACATGTCGCCGAACGAGCAGAAGACCACGTCTGGCATCGACGCAATCGCCAGCGCCCTGTCGATGGTTTCGAGCGGGGTCACACAAACCGGGCATCCCGGGCCGTGGATCAGCTCGATGCCGTCGGGCAGCAGCTGGTCGATGCCGTTGCGGATGATCGAGTGGGTCTGACCCCCACAAACCTCCATGATCGCCCATCGGCCGGTCAGCGACCGCTCGATCTCGGCGAACAGTCCGCGGGCCAAGTCTGGATCGGCAAAGTCGTCGAGGTACTTCACGACGGGCTCTCGCTGGTGTCGACCCGCGCCATCATCGAATCGGAGATGCCCAGCTCGTCGTCGAGCAGGCCCACCTCGCGCATCATCGCCAGAGTCTCCAGCGCAGACTCCTCGTCGAGGATGGTTATGGCGAACCCGGCGTGAACGATGGCGTACTCGCCAACGCCGGCCTCTGGCGAGAAGGCCAGGCAGATGTCCTTCGTGACACCCCCGAAGTCGACGGTGGCCATACGCGTGCCGCGTTCTTCGCGGATCTCGGTGATCTTTCCGGGAACTCCTAGACACATGACGGCCGGTTCCTTTCGTTGAGCTGGCGTCCGGCGACGACCGCTTGACCCAAAGCCAAGCCTCCGTCGTTGGGTGGTACAAGTCGGTGCGTCAAAACCGTGCGCCCGACCAGTCTGCGGGTGACCAGACGGGTCAGCAAGGTGTTCTGGAAGACCCCGCCCGTGAGCCCGACCGGGGTGGGATGATCGAACCGTTCGGCCACGGCAGCCACCATGTCGGCGACAGCGTGATGAAAGGCGAGGGCGATGTCGGCGGGCGCCACGCCAGCGGCAACGGCATCGGCCACACCGGCCAGCACTGGTGCTGGGTCGATGACATCGCCATGCAACGAGAACGCAAGGGTCAGGGCCTGCTCGCGTCCGCGCCCCGCCAGGAACTCGAGTTCGATTGCGGCCTGGGCTTCGTAGCCGACCCGGTGCCTGACACCGATCAGCGAACTAACGACGTCGAACAGCCGCCCCATGCTGGTGGTGGGCACGCACCCGATGTTTCGCTCGACCTGACGGCGCACGACCTTCAGTTCGGTCGGGTCGCATGCCACTACCGCCGGACTGTTGTGGTCGAGGTCGAGCCCCACCGCAGCTGCGTAGGCCACCGCCGTGCGACAGGGGTTGCGCACGCCTTCGTCACCGCCCGGCAACGGCAGCGCCAGCAGATGGGCC
>JAGQSP010000482.1 GCA_020439485.1 Acidimicrobiales bacterium
CCCTGGTGGTGGTGTTTCGGTCGTCGAAACCAGACCCGCTGGGGCCCGAGGTCGTCGAGCTGGCCGACGTGCAACACTCGTTCGGGTTCGAGGTCGCCCGGACCCTTGCCGGGCTGACCGGCACCGTCGCCGGCGCCCAGCTGTTGTTGTGGGGGGCCGTCGACATCGCCGAACGCGCCGGGCTGTCGGAGGGATTCGTCGGCGCCACCCTGGTGGCTGTGGGCACCTCGTTGCCCGAACTGGTGACCGTGGTGCAGTCGGCGCGTCGCCGCGAGACCGACCTGATCGTGGGCAATCTGCTGGGTTCGAACATCTTCAACTGCCTGGCCGTCGGCGGGGCGGTGGGGTTGACAGGGGGTCGTGGGCTCGACTCGGTCGAGCTCGCCGTGGTGGCGCCGGTATCGGCGGTGGGCGTGTCGGCCCTGGCGTGGTTGGCCATGCGCACCCGCGGCGGTGTCGGGAGGCTCGAGGGGTTGGGCCTGGTGGTGCTGTACGCGGCGATAGTGCCGCTGCTCGCCTGAAGCCGAACGCGATTGTTGGCCTAGGGTCTCGCGCCATGAGCGCGCTCGAAGGTATCCGGGTGCTCGATCTCGGACAGCTGGTGCAGGGCCCACAGGCCGCCCAGATGCTGGCCGACCTCGGGGCCGATGTCATCAAGATCGAACTGCCAGGCGTCGGCGATCTGTCGCGCTATCTCCCGTCGGCGCCTGGAGATCGTCGTTCTGGGTTCTTTCACGGATGCAACCGCGGCAAGCGCAGCGTGGCGGTCGACCTGCGCACCGACGGCGGAAGGCAGGTGTTCTGGCGGTTGCTCGAAAGCGCAGACGTGGTCATAGCCAACTTCAAGGCGGGCACCCTCGAAGAGTGGGGGTTGGGCTATGACGAGGCGGCCAAGCGCAACCCCCGAATCGTCTATGGCCTGGGCAGCCTCTTTGGGCCGAAGGGTCCTGCGGCGACCAGGGAGGGGGCAGACCTCGCCGCCCAGGCGGCGGGCGGGCTCATCAGCACCACCAACACCGAGGGTGTCGAGCCCACACCGGTTGGGGCCACCGTCGCCGACCACATGGCGAGCCAGAACCTGGTTGCCGGAGTGTTGGCGGCGCTTGTGGCCAGAGAGCGCACCGGCGTGGGCCAAAGGGTCGACGTGTCGCTGCTGGGCGGACAGATCTGGGCCCAGGCCTCGGAATACTCGGCCTATTTCATCTCGGGGCGGGTGCCATCGAGGGCCGACGGTGGCCACCCCTTCGTGCGCAGCGGCTATGGCATCTTCCCCACCGCAGACGGCCACATCGCGATGGTGGGCATCCCGGCCAAACGCCGCGCCGAGTTCTTCGCCCTGGTCGGCATGCCAGAACTGGCCGACGACGAACGCTTCCTGGCGCCACAGATGACCGACGAAGTGCACCTGGCCTTGCGCCAGTCGTTGGCCAAGGTGCTGGTTAGGCGGACAACAGCCCAGTGGTGCGAGCTGTTCGAGGCCGGCAACTGGCGATTTGCTCCGGTCAACGACTACCAGGCCGCTGCGGCCGATCCGCACCTTGTCGAGAACGGCTATGTGTTCGAGACCGACCACCCCGATTGGGGGCGCATCCGCACGGTCGGGTCGCCCATAGCCATGTCGGCCACTCCGCCGGTGCCGGGCGCGGTGTCGCCCGAGCTCGGCGCTCACACCGACGAGGTGTTGATCGCAGCCGGCCTAAGCGCCCAAGACATCGCCGCGTTGCGCGAGTCTGGCGCCATAGGCTGAACCCCGATGTCGACAGTGCAATCGGTCGAGCGCGCCTTTGCCGTGCTCCAGAGCTTGGCCAGTGGGCCGGCGGGCGTCTCCGAGGTCGCCGAGCGCTGCGGGCTGCCCAAGAGCACCGTGGCCCGCCTGCTGTCGACCCTGGTCGAGGTGGGCGCGGTCGAACAAAGTGACGCCCTGGGTGTCTACGGCCTTGGCTCGGTGCTCATCGACCTGGCTTCGGCTGCCAGCCCTGGCAACAGCCTCATCTCCATCACACACCCCCATCTCGTCGACCTGGTGGCCCAGACTGGCGAAGCCGCAGGGCTTTCGATGCTCGACGGGTTCGAGGTCTACTACTACGACCAGGTCGACGGCGATCACGAGGTGCAGGT
>JAGQSP010000483.1 GCA_020439485.1 Acidimicrobiales bacterium
ACAACGCCGTTGGTTCGGGGCTCTGACGGTCGCCTGCACGAGGCTTCGTGGGACGAGGCGCTGGCGGTCGCTGCGGCGGGTCTCGACCGGGCGCGCCAGGTCGGGCCGCACACGGTCGGCATGTTCAGCTGCTCGAAGGCGACAAACGAGATGAACTACGCGGCGCAGAAGTTCATGCGCGCCGTCATCGGGTCTAACAACATCGACTCCTGCAACCGAACTTGACACGCTCCTAGCGTCGTCGGTCTGGCGACGGTATTCGGGGCCGGTGGCGGCACCAGCTCGTATCAAGAGATCGAGGAGGTCGACGTCGCCCTCCTGTGGGGCTCGAACGCCCGCGAGGCCCACCCGATCTACTTCCACCACCTGCTCAAAGGGCTCGACAACGGCGCCCGGCTGTACGCGATAGATCCGCGGCGCACGTCCAGCGCCAAGTTCGCGGACGTCTGGCTGGGCATCGAGGTCGGCTCAGACGTCGCCCTGGCTAACACCCTGGCGCGAGAGATCATCGCTGCGGGCCTGCACGACCAGAGCTTCATCGACCGGGCCACCGTCGGGTTCGACCAGTACCGCGACGCGGTCGAGCCCTACACCTTGCAGCGCGGCGAGATGCTCACCGGCATTCCGGCCGAGGTCATCGCCGAGGTCGCCCACCAGTACGCAACCGCAGAGCGGGCGCAGATCCTGTGGACGCTCGGCATCACCGAGCACCACAACGGTGTCGACAACGTGCTGGCGCTGTGCAACCTGGCGCTGCTCACGGGTCACATCGGGCGGTGGGGAAGCGGGCTGGTGCCACTGCGCGGCCAGAACAATGTCCAGGGCGGTGGCGACATGGGCGCCCTACCCGACAAGCTTCCCGGCTTCCAGGACGTCACCGACCCACAGGCTCTGGCTCGCTTTGCGCACGTCTACGGCACCGATCTGAACCCAGTGCCCGGGAAGAACCTAACCAAGATGTTCGAGTCGATCGAGACGGGCGATCTCAGATGTGTCTATGTCATCGGTGAGAATCCTGCAGACTCCGAGGCCAACAGCACCCACGCTCGCGAGCTGTTGTCGGGCCTCGACTGCCTGATCGTGCAGGATATTTTCCTGACCCGAACGGCCGAGTTGGCCGACGTGGTGCTGCCCGCTTCGGTGGCCTGGGCCGAATCCGAAGGCACCGTGACTTCATCGGAGCGGCGGGTGCAGCGCTGCCACAAGGCCGTCGACCCGCCCCAAGGTGCTCGCGACGACATAGAGATCATCGCCGATCTGGCCCGCCGTCTCGGATACTCGTGGGGTTCGGCAGATCCGCGCCATCTGTGGGACGAGCTGCGCTCGCTGTCGCCGCTTCATGCCGGTATGTCCTACGAGCGGCTCGACGCCCAGGGTGGGCTGCAGTGGCCCTGCCCCGACGAGCAACACCCCGGGTCACCCTTCTTGCACGGATGGCTGTGGCAGGAGGGCCTCGATGGCCACGCCCCGGCGCCGTTCTCGGTGGTTCACGCGGCGGGGCCCCTCGATGAGCTGTCGGCCGAGTTCCCGCTGCGTCTCACCACCGGCAGGGCGCTCGACTCGTACAACACGGGCGTGCAGTCGGGCGGTTTCGACTCGCCTATCCGGTACGGCGACGAGATCGACCTCCATCCCGTCGACGCCGCGGCGCTCGATGTCGTCGACGGTGAGGTGGTCCGCGTCGTGTCGAGGCGCGGCATGGTCCAGATGGGTGTCAGGATTCAGCCCGATCTGGTGCCTGGCCTGGCGTTCACCACCTTCCACTTCCCAGAACTCGTCGACACCAACCTGGTCACCAACGACGCCTACGACCCCCGTTCGGGCACCTCGGAGTTCAAGGCAGCCGCGGTACGGGTCGAGAAGGTGCGCGCCGGTGGCTGACCTGTTCTTCTCCGATCACCTGCCGACCGTGGGCGAGATCGAAGCGGTCGATGCCGCCCTGGGGCCAGACGCTGCCGTCGTTGCCGAACCCCATCCGCGCGTTGTCAGAGCCGGCACGCGGCGACGGGCCCAGGCAAGGCACCTGCTGCTTCCGGCGCTGCACGCCCTGAACAATCACGCCGGTTGGATATCGCCGGGCGGGCTCAACCACGTTTGTCGAGTGCTGCAGGTGCCTCCTGCCGAGGCCTACGGCGTTGCGACCTTCTATGAGATGTTCCGCACCACCGAACCCGCACACGACCTGCCGGTCACCCACGTGTGCATCGATGCGGCTTGCCAGATCGCCGGATCGCAGGCACTTCTCGACGAGCTGACCGCTGCTGGCACGCCCGTGCACCCCAGCCCCTGCCTGGGGCAGTGCGAGCGGGCGCCCGCCGTGTTCGTACAGGGGCGCCAGAGCCCCGATCACGTTCCCGCCGACTCGAATTCCTATTCGATACCCCAGCAAGATTCGCCACACCTGAGGCTGCTTCGACGGGTCGGTGTGGTCGACCCGACCTCCATCGACTCCTACATTGCGGCCGGTGGCTTCCAGGCGTACGAGGAGGCCTTGGCTCTGGGGCCAGAGCGCCTCATCGAGTTGGTGCGCGCTTCGGGCCTGTCGGGCAGGGGTGGCGCCGCCTTCCCCACGGCCGTCAAGTGGTCGGCCGTTCGTCAAGAGGTCGAAGCCGGTCGCCGGGCCCACGTCATAGCCAACGCCGACGAGAGCGAACCCGGCACATTCAAAGACCGCGTCCTGATGGAGCTCGACCCGTTCTCGGTCGTCGAGTCGTTGATGATCGCCGCATTGGCAACCGGGGCGTCCAAGGGCTGGATTTACGTGCGCGGTGAATACCCGCTGGCCACCCAGCGCCTCGCCGGTGCGGTCCAACAATGCCGACTCGCCGGCCGCCTGGGCGACAGCTTCGACATCGAGATCCGCAGGGGCGCCGGCGCCTACATCTGCGGCGAGGAGACCGCCCT
>JAGQSP010000042.1:0-4720 GCA_020439485.1 Acidimicrobiales bacterium
GCAACGCCCTGCGCACCATCACCTCGACCATGCGCAGTCGGTATTCAGCGCTAGAGCGCAGGTCGTCGATTGGGCTGGCGGCCTGCGCGGCGGCGCGGGCGGCGAGATCTATCGAATCGGCGTCCAGCGAAGTTCCGGCCAGGTATTGGTCGAGCCGAACTTCTATGACGGTAGGGGCCACGCTGCCCAGGGCGACGGTGGCCGAGCCAACGGTAGATCCGTCGTCTTCGAACCGAACCAGAACCGTGGCGTTGGCCACCGAAATCGCCTGCGCCCTTCGAAGGCCCGCCTTGACGAACATCGAGCGCGTGTTGGCCGCTTTGCCAGGGATGACGAGCCCGGTGACGATTTCGCCGGGACCCAGGCTGGTCTTCCTGAACCCCGTGATGAACTCGGCCACCGGCTGCGTCCTGGTGCCACGCGGTCCGACGATCTCGACCGTGGCTCCCAGCACCATCAGCGGGCCGATGGTGTCGTTGGCGGGGCTGGCGGTGACGATGTTGCCCACCACGGTGGCCCGGTTGCGAAGCTGGGGAGAGCCGACCTCGAGGCACGCCTGCGCCAGTGGCAGGGCAATGACCCGACAGCGCTCGTCGGCTACTACCTGGTTGTGGGTGACGGCAGCCCCCACACGCAGGCCACCATCGGCGGTGCCGTCGATGACGTCGAGTCCCGGCACGCGGCTGATGTCGATGAGCAGATCTGTGTTGTTGTGCGCGCCCCGGTCGAGTTCGACCAGCAGGTCGGAGCCGCCGGCGATCAGCCTGGCGCTGTCGCCCGCCTGGGCCAAGAGCGCCACCGCGTGCTCGATCGATGTCGGGGCCTCATAGCGTTGCGGCCTGGTCGGGGGCCTTTGTACGTCGTGCATCTTCATGGTCGACACCAAGTTACGGCAGCGTCGCGGTCAATGGTGCAAGACTCGGGTCATGGTCAACCGTCCGATAGTCCTCGTTCACGGAGCCTGGGGTGGTTCCTACGGCTTCAGAAAAGTGCGCCCACTGTTGTGGGGTGCGGGCCATGAGGTGTTCACCCCCAGCCTCACGGGCATAGGTGAACGATCGCACCTGACCAACCCCAGCGTTTCGTTGTCTACGCACGTTCAGGACGTCGTGAACACGGTCCTCTACGAAGACCTGAACAACGTGGTGCTGCTGGGCTTCTCGTACGGGGGCATGGTCGTCACCGGTGCACTCGACCACATCGGCGATCGGGTCGACCACCTCGTCTATCTGGACGCGTTCGTGCCCGGCGACGGCCAGTCGGTCAATGATCTGGTGGGCAACCCAGGCCGAGGACGCATTCACCTGGGTGCCGATTGGCTGGTGCCGCCGCGGCCGCGCCAGATGGACGACCCGGACGAGATGCAGTGGTCCGATCAGCGGCGTACGCACCAGCCGGCGCGAAGTTTCACCGAGCCGGTCGGGCTGAGCATGCCGCTCGAGCAGTGGCCGTTTTCGCTGACCTACATCAAGGCAACGGCCGATCCCGGCGAGGATGGGGGCTCGGCGTTCTGGCGGGCCGCGGCCCATGCGCGGGCGTCGAAGTCGTGGACCCTGCACGAGATCGCCACCCATCACCTGGTGCCCTTCACCCACCCCGACGATCTGGCCTCGATCCTGCTGGCTCTGGCAGAGTCCAGCTGATGTAAACCCTATTTTCATCCTGGAAGCGCTTGCAGCGTTCTACGCTTGGGCCGGTCAGGCGTTCGTGCCCAACATCGCGCTATCGAATTCAGGAAGAGAGTGATCTCGTGCGAGTGGCAATTCTCACCGGCGGCGGCGACGTTCCCGGTCTCAACCCATGCATCAAGGCCGCAGCCAACCGAATCCTCGAGGCCGGGTCGGAGATAGTCGGTATCCGTCGAGGCTGGGGTGGGCTGGTCGACTGCAACCCAGACGATGCAGCCAGCATCGAACACAACATCGTCGCTCTCGACGCGGGGCGTGTTCGCACCGTCGACCGCACGGGCGGCACCTTCCTGCACACCTCTCGCACAAACCCGGCCAAGGTCAAGGGATCAGACCTGCCCGACCATCTTGCCGAGGGCCGCGACCCCGAGCAGATACACGATGTGACCCCACACGTCATCTCGGTGCTCGACAAGCTCGGCATCGACGCCTTGTTGCCCATCGGCGGCGACGACACGTTGTCCTACGGGTTGCGCATGCACAACGAGGGGGTTCCCGTTGTCGCCATCCCCAAGACGATGGACAACGACGTCCACGGCACCGACTACTGCATCGGGTTCTCGACCGCGGTGTCTCGCGGTGTCGAGTTCATCCACAACCTGCGCACCAGCACCGGGTCACACGAGCGCATCGCCGTCATCGAACTGTTCGGGCGCTACTCGGGCGAGACCTCGCTGGTCACCGCCTATCTGGCTGGTGTCGACCGGGCCCTCATCTCCGAGGTTCCCTTCGATGTCGAGAAGCTGGCATCGCTGATCATGAAGGACAAGGCCGCCAATCCCAGCAACTACGCCATGCTGACGGTGTCGGAAGGGGCGGCCATCGAAGGTGGCGAGGTTCACCTCAGCGGCGAAGCCGACGCCTACGGACACCGCAAGCTCGGCGGCATCGGGCGCACCACGGGTGAGGCGCTAAAGGCCATCACGGGCGAGAACATCATCCTTCAGGAACTCGGCTACCTGATGCGTTCGGGCCGTCCCGACAGCCTCGATCTGATGGTGGCAACCAACTACGCGGTCATGGCGGCCGATCTGGCGTTGGAGGGAACGTCGGGCCGCATGGTTGCACTGCGGTCTGGCACCTACACCAGCGTGCCTGTCAGCGTCACCGGCGAGGGCGTCAAGCGCGTCGATGTGGGCGAGTTCTACGACCTCAACGGGTATCGGCCCAAGGTTCGCCACGTGGGTGGCAAGCCGATGTTCCTCTACTGAGCCGCTTCAGCTGATCCAGTTCAGAGACGGCCCGAGGTGTTCAGGCGATCTCTGATGTCGGTGGCGGCGTCTGACACCGTGTTCAGGCTGCGCGCCAACTCGTCGACCGCGCCCGCCTGGTTGTCGACCGAATAGCTCATCGAGTCCTGGGCGTCGTTCACCCGGTTGGCCCTGTCGACGATCTCCGATATCAGGCCGACGGCGGCCGAGATCTCGTCGCGAATGCGCCTGATCTTGCTCTCGATCTCGTTGGTGGCCTTGGCAGTTTGGTTGGCCAGTTCCTTGACCTCGCTGGCCACCACGGCAAATCCCTTGCCGGCTTCGCCGGCGCGGGCAGCTTCGATGGTCGCGTTGAGGGCCAGCATGTTGGTCTGGTCTGCCACCGAGGCAATCGACTCGACGATCTTGCCGACTTCCTCGCTGCTTTCGTCCAGGCGGTTTACGGTGCTGTTGGCCTGTCCGGCGGTGGCGGCAGCGTCGGCCGCCAGATCTGAGATCTCGTGGCTTCGACCCGATATCTCCTTGGCGGTGACGTTCAGCTCTTCGGTGGCGGCTGCCAGCGATTCGATGCCCTCGGTCACGGTGCTGACCGATATCGACACCGCCTTGATCTCGTCCTTGATGGCTCCCAGGTGATCGAAGCAGTCCGAGCCCGGAGCGGGCGTGATCGACTCGAGGCTGAACCCCAGCGCTTCGACCGTAGAGCCGATGAACGAGTCGCCAACGGCCTGCAGGTCGAGGTTGAAGACCTTGTCGATGGCGAGCATTGCGTCGTCGACCCAACCCCGCCGGCGCACCAGGCGCATCGGGTTGTGCCAGGCCTCCGACGATCGAGCCGAACGCATCAGTTCCTCGTGCACCAGCACCCGCCACATGGCGTACGAGCCGATGTACCACTTGAATGGCAGGTTGATGTGGTCGTGGACCACACCGATCCGCAGGCGCTTCTCGAAGTACTCGATGTCCCACCCGCTGGTGGCGCCGGTGAACACCTCGACCAGATAGTTGGCCTGCGCGGCCTCCAGGCCGTTGCGGAGCTCGGCCACAGAGACACCGGCCTGCCTGGCGTAGTTGCGGAAGAACGTGGCTGTCGCCTCGAATGCAAACTGCCAGTCGTAGAACCTCTTGGCGAGAACCGGGGCATGTTGTTCAGCCCACGGAATGAGCCTCGCAATGACCTTCGCGTCGTCGGCGCCCAAGCCGATGAAGTCGCGCCTGGCTGCCAGGCTCTGGGCGGAGATCTGAAATCGATCACAGTTCGGCGTTTGCATACGAAACCTGTCCTGATCAGGTGAGCGTGTAGTGGCCGCGAGGCAGCCCGGAGTCCATCTGAACCTGCGCCCTGATCTCGGCAGCGGCGTCAGAGACCGCCAGCAGATTTCGGCCCAGTTCCTCCACAGCGTTGGTCTGGTGGCCAATGGCCGACGACATTGCGTCTTGGCTGTCGTTCACGTGGCGAACGTGTTCGACGATCGACGAGATCAGATTCACCGCGTTCGAGATCTCGTCGCGGATGCGCCTGATCTTGGCGTCGATCTCGTCCGTTGCCGCCGCCGTCTGGTTGGCGAGTTCTTTGACCTCGCTGGCGACGACAGCGAATCCCTTACCCGCTTCGCCCGCGCGGGCGGCTTCGATGGTTGCGTTCAGGGCCAGCATGTTCGTCTGGTTGGCCACCGAAGCGATCGACTCGACCACCTTGCCGACCTCTTCGCTGCTGTCGTCCAGGCGGGTGACCGCATGGCTCGCCTCGTCGGCGATGGCCACTGCGTCGCCGGCGCGGCGCGAGATGTCTCGGCTGCGGTTGGCAATCTCGCTTGCGGT
>JAGQSP010000042.1:4849-9999 GCA_020439485.1 Acidimicrobiales bacterium
CCAGGATTGCACTGTCCATGACGTCGCTGGCCAGTGCCTGGGCCTGCGACAGCAGGATCTGGCTCCATTGCTTGACCTGGTCGAGGTGCTCGAGCCGGTCGCTTTCGGCCGACGCAACGACGTCGCCAACGTTGAGCCCCACCGATTCCAGCGTCGCTCCGATGAATGCATCGCCGATCGCCTGCAGGTCGAGGTTGAACACCTTCTCGACCGAAGCCATGACCCGCTCGACCATCTCGTACTGCGCGGCGCGGTCGGGTGCCTCGGTCCCCTTCTTTGCGGCCGGAGCCGGCGCAGACACGAAGTCTCGCAGCAAGGCCTCACGCACCAGACGCCGATACTCGGCATAGGAGCCGACATACCACTTGAACGGAAGGTTGATCTGGTCGTGAACGACACCGACCTTCAGGCGCTTCTCGAAGTAGGCAAGGCCCCACTCGGTCTCGGCGCCGGTGAAGACCTCGACCATGTACTCGGCCTGGGCCTTCTCGAGGTTGCGGCGAAGGTCGCCGACCGACACGCCACGCTTTGCGGCGAACTCGCTGAAGAAACGCGCTGTGGGGCGGAACGAGAACTGCCAGTCGTAGAACTCGCGTGCGATCGCGCTGGCGTGGTCTTGGGCCCAAGGGATCATCTCCTTGAGCGTGACTGCGTCTTCGGCCGTCAGGCGTACGAACTCGCGTCGCCTGCTGAGGTTCGACTCGTTGATGCCGAAGTGGATCGCGTCGAGGTTGTGCATCTTCTGCCTTGCCACTCGAGGGCGAAACAACCGTGTGGATGAGGCCGGTTGCCGCAACGACGCCCTCTTGTTCGCGACGGCGACCTCATCGTCTGGGCTGTCGACCGTTGTTGGCGCCAGTGAAGTGGACAATTTCACATGGGCACTCGTTGTCGGATGTCGGTGCCGGAACTGGCATGCTCGCGGGGTGACCGGCGTCGAGGACACGATCTTGAAGGCAGTGGGTGTGGGCAAGACCTACACGGCACACGGCCACCGCACGCGCGCCCTGTCAGCACTCGATCTCGAAATCGCGGCGGGCCAGTTCGTCAGCATCATCGGGCCCAGCGGATGCGGAAAGTCGACGTTCCTGCGGCTCGTCGGAGGCTTGTTCGAACCCGATCGCGGGTCCATCGAAGTGGCCGGCGAGTCTCCGGCCGCCGGTCGGGCCTCGAAGAGGTTCGGGCTGGTGCCCCAAACCCCGGCCCTGCTGCCTTGGCGCACCGTTCGCGAGAACGTCGCCCTTCTGGGTTCGTTGAACAAGGGTCAGGGCAGGGGAGCGGTCGGCGACGAAGAGATCGACGACCTGCTCGAGTCGGTTGGTCTGGCACCCTTCGCCGACGTGTTGCCTGCGGCCTTGTCGGGCGGAATGCAACAGCGCGTCGCCTTGGTGCGTGCTTTTGCGCTCAGGCCTCCAATCCTGTTGATGGATGAACCTTTCGCCGGGCTTGACGAGATAACCCGTTCCGACATGCGGTTCCTGCTCCTTGACTTGTGGCGGGACACGCGTGCCACGGTGTTGTTCGTGACCCACTCGATCGAAGAAGCGATCCTGTTGTCTGACCGCGTCGTGGTGTTCACCAGTCGCCCCGGTCGGGTCTTTACCGAGCTCGACATAGACCTGGCCCGTCCTCGCGAACATGGCCTCGAAGATGCGGGCCACTTCCACGCGTTGGCCGCCGAGCTGCGCGCCGCACTGCACCAGGCGGTCGATGCCGACAAGCGGAGGCCCGCAGGTTGAGCGCTCTGCCGCACCCCAATCTGGGAGTCGATGGTCACTCAGAAGCGGTTCCCGACAATGGCGAAGCGCGCTCGCCTGTGTTGCGCTATCTGGCACCCGTTTCGGGGTTGGCACTGTTGTTCGGCGGATGGGAGATCTACGTCAGGGCCGCCGACGTCACGCCTTTGACACTTCCAGCACCGTCGCGAGTGCTCGACCATGTCTTCGAGTTCCCGTCGTTCTATGCGTCAAACGGCTGGGTGACATTGCGCGAAGCGCTCATCGGCTACTTCCTGGCCCTGATAACCGCCCTGGTGGTGGCCACGCTGATGGCTCACTCGCGCTTCGCCGAGCGGGCAACGATGCCGGTGATCGTGCTCATCCAGTCGACTCCTGTCGTGGTTCTGGCGCCGGTGTTCCTGCTGTGGTTCGGTTTCAGCCCCATGCCCAAGATCCTCGTTGCGGCCCTGTTCACCTTCGTTCCCTTCGTGGCCAACGCGCACACAGGTCTGCGCAGCGTCGACCGCGACACCCTCGAGGTGATGCGGTCGGTCAACGCGAGCCGGCGCGAGATCCTGTGGCACCTTCGGCTGCCGCACGCCCTGCCCGCGCTGTTCGCAGCAGCCCGCATCTGTGTGAGCCTGGCACTGGTCGGCGCTGTTGTCGGCGAGCTTTACGGCGGTTCGATACGCGGCTTGGGCTATCAGGCCCGCGTCGCTCAGGCCCGTAGCCTGGTCGACCAGCTTTGGGGCAGCGTGTTCACGCTGGCGTTCATCGGCATCGCCCTGACGTTGGCGGTGATGGCGCTAGAGCGACGCCTTTTGCGCTGGCACGAATCTCAGGCAACCCTTTGACCAGCCCACCAACGGAGAAGCAGTTGAATTCTCGAACCCAGTGGTTCCGTATCGCGTCGGTCATTCTCGCCCTGGCCGTCGTGGCGGTGTCGTGTGGCGACGATTCGTCCGACACCAGCGCCAGCACCACAGTCGCCGACACCACAGCAGGTTCCCAAGAACAGGTGCTGGCCGATCGATGCCAGGCCAACCGCGATGCGGGCACCATCACTTACTTGTCGTCGTTCGATTTCGCCGCCGCGGCCTCGATACTGGACGTCATCGTCGCCGATGCCGAGGGCTATTTCGACGACTACTGCCTCGACGTCGAGATCCAGCCGTCGTTTGCGCCGGGCAACGGGGCCCTAGTCGCCTCCGGAGGGGCCCAGCTCAGTTCGGCCGGCTCGTTCGGTGAGCTGGTAAACACCAACGTCCAGGGCGGCGCCGACCTGGTGGCCATAGCCCAATATGGCAAGACCGCCATCGAAGAGCTCGTGGTGCCAGCCGACAGCGACATCGTCGAGTTGGCCGACCTGCAGGGTGCAACGGTTGGCATCAAGGGCGATCTGCCGTATTCGCTGCAGGCGATGCTCGGAATTGCCGGGGTCGAACGTTCGAGCCTGTCTGAGCCCCTGCTCGACGGCTTCGACCCGGTTGCCCATCTGGCGCTCGGAATCGATGCGCTGCCGGTGTACAAGAGCAACGAGCCTGCACAACTGGACGCGGCCGGGGTCGAGTACCGGGTCTTCGACCCGCTCGATTTTGATGTGCCTGCCTCCTTTGCCGTGTTCTTCACCAGCTCCGAGTTCTTGAACTCACACCCCACGGCGGTGGAAGACTTCCTGCGTGCCGCTTTCAAGGGGTTCGCCTTCGCTGTCGACAACCCCGAGATGGCGGTCGGCTTCGCTTTCGAGCGAATCGATGCGGCCGGTAACCCGTTCTTCTTCTCGACCGAGGGCGAGGGTTTCCGCTGGATCACCGAGAGCGACCTGGTGCTCGCTACGACACCTGCCGGACAAGGTCCAGGCCTGCTCGACACCGAACGCCTTGGGGCCGAGATCGAGTTGTTGACCGAGGTCGGTGTGTTCGACGAAGTGCCCGACTGGCAGTCGATGATCGCCGTGGGTCTGGCCGAGGGTGTCTATGACGGCA
Source organism: Acidimicrobiales bacterium (assembly GCA_020439485.1). Taxonomy (GTDB): domain Bacteria; phylum Actinomycetota; class Acidimicrobiia; order Acidimicrobiales; family Poriferisodalaceae; genus JAAETH01. The sequence goes on from JAGQSP010000042.1 coordinate 8,553, forward strand.
CCGAGGTCGTCGAGTGGGAGAACCTCTGAGAGCCGAGGCTGGAGTGACCGAATACGGCGTCTTGTCGTTTGCAGATCTGCTCGCGGATCCGGTCGGTGGGCACAAGCCAACCCAGGTCGAACGCCTGCGCGGCGTGGTCGACGCCGCGGCAGCCGCCGAGCAGGCGGGCTTCTTCTTCTTCGGCGTAGGCGAGCACCATTTCGCCGATTACATCTTGTCCTCGCCCGAGATGGTGCTGGCCGCAGCGGCGTCTGTCACCAGCCACATCAGGTTGGGCACTTCGGTGACCCTGCTGGCCAACTCCGATCCGGTCCGCCGGGCCGAGCAGCTGGCAACCCTCGACGTCTTGTCGGCCGGCAGGGCCGAGGTCACGTTCGCCCGCGGTGTGTCTGAGCGCACGGCGCACGCCTTCGGCATCTCCGATTTCGACGCTCTGAGGCCACGCTTCGAGGAGTACCTGCGCCTGCTGCTGCGACTGTTCACCGAGGACCAGGTGACATGGGCCGGCAACTACCGCACCCCGCTCGACGCGGTTCGTCTGGAACCTCGACCGGTTCAAGAACCCCACGACATGATCTGGATCGGTGGCGGATTGTCCAACACCTCGGCCGATCTGGCGGCCTCGCTCGATCTGCCCCTGTTCCTGCCCAGCTTGTTTCGTTGGCCGTCCGACTATGTCGAAATCGTCGAGCGTTACCGGCAAAAGCGCGTCGAGGCTCGACACAGCGGGCCTGCCGAGGTCGGGTTTCCGAGCTATGTGCACGTCGCCCAGACCAGCCAGCTGGCCCGCAAACGCTGGCGTCCGTACCTCGAGAACTATCGCGATTTCGCGCTGTCGCTGCGGCGTTCGTTTGGTCGCCCCACCGGCTTCGACGATCTCATCGAAGGCCCAGCCATCTGTGGCAGCCCGGCCGAGGTCGCGGAACGCATCCGCGGCATCGACGACGAGCTGGGCCTCAGCAGGCACATCTTCTTGTTCGACGGCGGCGGGGTGCCGCCACACATCCTCGCCGAACAGATGGAGTTGATGGCCACCGAAGTGCTTCCGGCGTTGTCTCGCCCATGATCCGAAGGTTCTGACGCGGTCGCTCCGGCGATCGCTGGTGATCATCTCCGCATCACCCACACGTCACCCGGCCGTCGCCGTGAGTTCACTCGGGTCTGTTCGACTTGTGCACACAGCCCAGATCGACGGAGCCCTCTGCCCGATGACCCAATCCAGGCGCACCTACGTGCTCGACACTTCTGTTCTGCTCGCCGACCCCACGGCCCTTCAGCGGTTTGCCGAGCACCATATGGTGTTGCCGCTGGTGGTGCTGACCGAGTTGGAGGGCAAGCGCCACCACCCCGACCTGGGATGGGCGGCCAGACGAACCCTTCGAGCACTAGAGGAGTTGCGGGTCGAACACGGTTCGCTGCTCGAGCACCTTCCGGTGAACGAACAGGG
>JAGQSP010000484.1 GCA_020439485.1 Acidimicrobiales bacterium
GGGCTGTCTCTGAAGCCCGCCGACGGCATGATGAACATGAAGACCGACATGGGTGGCGCTGCGGCGGTCATCGGAACCGGGGCGGCGATCGCTGCGGTTGCGCCAAACGTCAACGTCGTCGGCATCGCCTGCTGTACCGACAACCAGCCCGGCCCGACGGCGATCATGCCTGGTGACGTGTTCACCGCCCGCAACGGCAAGACGGTCGAGGTGCTGAACACCGACGCCGAGGGTCGTCTCGTGTTGGCCGATGGTCTCAGCCTGGCAGCCGAGATGGAACCCGACGCCATCGTCGATCTGGCCACCCTCACCGGTGCGTGCCTGGTTGCGCTTGGAATGGACATCGCCGGGTTGATGGGCAACAACGATGCCCTCATCGGATCGATCGAGCAGGCCGCCGAAGCAGCCGACGAGCAGGTCTGGCACCTGCCGCTACCCGACAAGTACCGCAAGCAGCTCGACTCTGACGTCGCCGACATCAAGAACATCGGCGGCGGGCGCTGGGGTGGAACCCTGACGGCTGGACTGTTCCTGCGGGAGTTCGCCGGCGAACACGCCTGGGCTCACCTGGACATCGCCGGACCGGCCTCGACCGAGGAAGCCTCGGCCATCTGCCCCAAGGGCGGCACCGGGTTTGGTGTTCGCACGCTGTTGCAGCTGGTCGAGAACTTCTGACCCACGCCTGCCCGAGCGTCCAACCCGTTTGCCCACCTGACGTGGGCTTCGCGCAGGCGCTCGGGCAGCCGTTGTACCTGCCGGTGACTCAACGGCGCCAATCGGCGTCGCACGGCCAGGCTGTGGCTGCCGATCGGGCGCGCGAAGCCAAACCTGATCGCACGCATGACGGTTCTGGCGAATGGTGAGTTGATGCCGCCGTTCCATGCCAGGCCCAGGCTGGCTGCAGTGTCTGACACATCGACCGGTATCAGCTCGTCGGGTTCTGAGCCGTCTATTCGCGCCACGGCAGCCCTGGCGAACCACAACGTCGAGGGGCCCACCACCGGTAGCCAGAACATCTCGGCGTAGGCCGACCTCGGATCGTGGCCCAGCTCGTCGACGATGGGGTCGACCCATGTCGTCAGGTCTAGGCGTCCGCATCGAAGGTCGGGTGTGGTGGTTTGGGTGTGAGACATCGATCATCCTCTTTCGGAGACTGCGGCAACCGCGTAGTGCAGCCGAGGGCGATCGGGATGTGTTTCAACATATCTCGTTGTATTTGACGCACGCAAGTGCAGGTGATGTCGAACCCGAGGTGCGCCGAAGTACGGCCAGCTAGCACACTCTGGTGATGGCGTACGCAGCTCCCGACTCTGAAGCCCTCGAAGCCGCACGATCACTCATCGCGCAAGCGTCGAGGATTGCAGTCCTGACCGGTGCGGGCATCTCGACCGATTCGGGCATCCCCGACTTTCGGGGCCCACAAGGGGTGTGGACCAAGAACCCGGCCGCCGAGAAGCGGGCGACGCTGCAGAACTACGTGGCCGAGCGCGACATCAGGGTGACGGCATGGCGCAGTCGCTTGGACTCGCGGGCGTGGTCGGCCGAGCCCAACGACGCACACAGGGCGCTCGTTCGTTTGGAACGCAAGGGCAAGCTGCTGTCGCTGATGACCCAGAACGTGGATGGGCTGCACCATGCTGCAGGTTCGGCGCCCGAGCGAATAGTCGAGATCCACGGCAGCATCCGCAACGTCGGCTGCTTGTCGTGCTCCTACCTGGCCCCCATGAGCGTCGCCCTCGACCGGGTCCGAGGGGGCGAGGAAGATCCCGATTGTCCCGAGTGTGGAGGCATCCTCAAGTCGACCACTATCAGTTTCGGGCAGTCGCTGGTGCCCGAGGACATTCGCAGGGCCGAGGAAGCGGCGCTCGAGTGCGACCTGATGCTGACCATCGGCACGACTCTGGCGGTCTACCCGATCGCCGGTGTGGTTCCCCTGGCCGCCCGACGCAACGTGCCCATCGTCATCGTGAACGGTGACCCGACCGAGATGGACCACCTGGCCACCGTGTTGGTGAGAGGCGCCATCTCGCAGATCGTGCCCGCCTTGTGGTGAGGCTCAGCGCCTGATGGCAACACCCGCCAGCGAAGCGGCAGGGTCAAGCACTGCAGTTGACACGGCCGGCCCATCGCCAAACCCAACAGCGCGGCCGTCGGCCAGGTACACCCAATAGTCGACGTCGCC
>JAGQSP010000485.1 GCA_020439485.1 Acidimicrobiales bacterium
CCTGCTCGGGGATACCCACCCTCTCGAGCAGCTCCATCGCCTTGCGCTCGGCCTCGCCCCTGGGCTGCTTGCGAACCCACCGCGGAGCCAGCGTGATGTTGTCGAGCACCGTCAGGTGAGGGAACAGGTTGAACTGCTGGAAGACCATGCCCACTTCGGAGCGGATCTTCTCGATGTTTCGCAGGTCGTTGGTCAGCTCGACACCATCGACGACGATGCGGCCGCCCTGATGCGCCTCGAGGCGGTTGATGCAGCGAATCCATGTCGACTTGCCAGAGCCCGACGGGCCCAGCACCACCACGACCTCCTGCTCGGCGATGGTCGCCGACACGCCTTTCAGCGCCTGGAAATCGCCGTACCACTTGTCGACGCCTTCACAGACGATCATGTCGGGCCTGAGCTCTGGTTGTGCACTCAGTGGTTGCGTCATCGCCGGGTCTCCTGACTAGAGATCGAGAATCCGTTCATCGTTCGCCTACTCCCAACCGCTTCTCGAGTCGCTGGCTGTACTTGGACATGGCGAACGCGACGACCCAGTACACGACCGAAACAAACAGCAGACCCTCTCGGCGCACACCGAGGAACTCGGTCTGGGCCGGAATGGTCTTGTTGGCCATGAACAAGAAGTCGAACACGCCGATGATGTACAGCAGCGACGTCTCCTTGAAAGTGGCGATCACCTGACCCACCAGCGGCGGAATCGACACCCGAAGCGCCTGGGGCAACACGATGAATCCGGTGCGCTGCACGGTGGTCAGACCCAAGGCGTCGGATGCCTCGTACTGGCCGCGTCTGATCGCCTGTAGGCCGCCTCGAACGTTCTCGGCCAGATAGGCCGCCGAGAACATCGTGTAGCCCACCGTGACGGCCGCCAATTCGCTGATGCTCATGCCACCCGGCAAGAACAGGTTCAGCATGATCGAGAAGAAGATCAGGATGGTGATGAGGGGAACACCCCGGATCGTCTCGATGTAGGCCGTGGCCAAAACCCTGAAGATGGGCATCGATGACGTTCTGGCCAGTGCCAGCAATACACCCAGCGGGAACGAGAACATCACGGTCATCACCGCTACGAACACGGTGATGCTGAACCCACCGAGGAACTGGCCCGTCGGCGTCTTGATGGCCGAGGGCGAGTTGATGACCGTCGCGAAGAAGTGCACCAGGAACATCGCCAACACCCAGGCGGCGACGAACTTGCGTCGCTGGGTCTGGTCGCCGGAGAAGGCCGAAGCCGCCAGCGCGAACAAGGCCAACACCAAGAAGCTGATGCGGGCCTTCTGCAACATCGAGAACCAGCCGAGGCCGCCCACTGCCCAGGTACCCAACGCCACGACCAACAAGGCGATGGCCGCCAATCGGCCGACCTCACCGATGCCCGTTGCGCTGAGCCCGAACAGCACGACTGCGCCCGCAACCGCAAAGGCCAGGAACATGGGAGCATCGACGCTGGCGACACGCCCCCAGTCGATGACGGGGCTGCGCAGCACCACCCAGAATCCGATGAAGGGCGTCAGCAACCACAGCAGGTTGACGATGCCCTTTGTTGCGCTGACAAGCGGCGAGTGCCTGGTGTATTTGCCGACGAAGTACGAGGCGACCAACAAGACCCACATGACGGTCCAGGGGAGCTTCGTCGATCGAGCGACCGTGCGGCCGGGTTCGGCGATGAACTCGCCGTCGGCGAAGGCGTAGTGGCCATAGCGAACGACCCAAGTGCTGGCGACGATTGCTCCGAGCAGGCCGAAGACGACGGCGGTGACGGGCACGAACGTGCTTCTGCGCTTCTTGTCGCCCAGGCCGTACCACAAACCCAGCCCGGCACCGACGAGGACCAAGCCGATGATCCACCAGACCACCCGGTCGGCCATCGCATCGGCGAACGACTCGCGGACGAACTCGCCTGTGGCCTCGTCGATGGTGCGGCCACCGTCGGCGTCGGTCACGACGCTGGGCTCGCGCGACACCACACCCAGAACCACTATCGACCCGGTCGACATCAGCCAGATCGAGATGCGCTTGAGCGAAACCCCGCCCCAGTTCTGCCACAGGCCGGCGCTGAGACCTGCCAGCACCACCGCCAGGCCCACGACGATCCACACCCTGATGAAGTCAGAGTCTGGATATGCCTGGGTGAACAGCAGCCGCAGGTTGGTGCGAACAGCGTTCCAGTCCCGCTCTTCGCTGAACACGAAGTCGAGCAGCACGCCCAGCAAGCCACGGTCCGGGTAGATCGAACCCAGGTAGGGCACCCAGCTGATCAGCCAACCGACGGGCAGCACCAAGGGCAGGAACAAGATGGTGATGAGACTGTTGCCCCATGACGAGAACAGGTTCTTTTTCAACCATTCCTGCGGGCTGAGGCTGGGTTGCTCGGGCGGCAGGTTGTGGATGTCGACCTCGTCGCCGGGTTCGAAGGCTTCGTCGCCTGGCTTGTTGGCGCCCATGAACGCAAGATCGCGAGACGCATCGATGTAGGAACCAGAGTCTGACATCTCAGCGCTCCACGATCTTGAGGCGGACGTTGAAGAAGTTCACCACCAGCGAGATGGTCAACGAACAGGCCAGATAGAACGCCATCCAGATGGCCACGACCGACAAGGTCTTGCCCGTTTGGTTGTAGATGGTCTGGCCTACCTGCACCAGGTCGCTGTAGCCCACCGCAATCGCCAGTGAGGTGTTCTTGGTGAGGTTCAGGTACTGGTTGCCAAGCGGCGGCAGGACGATGCGGAATGCCTGGGGCAAGATGACCCGGCGCAGCGCTGTCGATCTCTTGAGGCCCAACGCCCCGGCGGCCTCGGTCTGGCCCTTTGGCACCGCCAGAATGCCACCGCGCACGATCTCGGCTACGAAGGCCGCCGTGTACAACACCACCCCGAAGAACACCGCTGCAAAGCCGGTCGAGAAGTTGAGGCCGTTGGTGCCGTAGTTGGGGAAGTTGCCGGTCTGGACGATGTCGGGGCGCATCGCGTCGATGGGCTTGCCCGATCGGTCGACGAACTTGTCGGCGAGCATGTGGAAGAAGTCGCGGCTCGAGTTGAGCATCCAACTGCTGAGCCCTGGCCACAGAACCCACACCACAGCGATGACCACAAGTGATCCGACGCCGGCGAAGATCATTCGGAAGTAGTCGTCGTCGGTCAGCTTGGCCAGGCCCGCCGGTGTTCGGCGGCTGTCGAGGAAGCGCCTGATCCACAGGACCGATGCGGCAACCGCCCCACCGGACAACACGAGCTGCATGACCACCTGGGGAACCCCATCGATGGTGTCGCCGATCAAGTCGAGGGGACCATCGAGCCACGAGAAGACCGGATGAGCGAACCACCCGATGGCGCCGAATACCGCCACGACGCCCAGGAATGACAACACGGGATAGGTGTCGTCGCCGGTGGCGTCGCGTTTTGCCACCTGCTTGCGGCGTACGAATTCGCCGACGGCTGCGCCGATGAGGATAAAAACGAACCACTGATAGAAGCCGTCGGAGGCGAACACGCGAGGCACGGCGAGGCCCTTGTTGGACAGATGGACCCATCCATTCCACGGACCCTGATCCGTCACAACGCCTTCGAGGCTGGTGAGGGCGGCGAAGATCAAGAGGATCTGGACCAGCAGGGGGATGTTGCGGATGGTCTCGATGTAGATGCTGCCCAGCTTGTTGAGGATCCAGTTGCTGGAGAGGCGGGCCAGGCCGACGAACACACCCAAGATGGTCGCCAAGAGAATGCCGGCCGCGGCCATTCGAATGGTGTTGACCATTCCGACCCAAAGCGCCCTGCCACCCGTGCTGGGGTCGGTGTCGATGCCCTCGGAGAGCTTGATACCGGGGTCGACGCCCAAGAAGTCGAAGTCGACCTCGACACCGGATCGGTCGAGGTTGTCACCCGCGACCTTGACGAGGAACCACATGGTGGCCAGGACTGCCACCAAGGTCGCCAGCTGTACAAGCCACTTGACCACCGTGGCGTCGCGATAGAACGGCGGCTTGTTCTGCTGGGAAGTGGCCAGCGATCCGCCCGCTGTTGCTGTCAAGTTCGGTTCCCCCCGGAAACGAAGTGCGGCCCGCAGTGGACCTCTTGCAGAAGTGAAGATCGATTCGAGCCGACGGTGGCCGGGCCGGTGCCCGGCCACCGTCTTGAAGCTCGAGGTTCAGCTCACGAAAGCGGATCCGTGAAGCCGAATGCCAGACGCTCTATCAGCGTGCAGGCGGGGCGTAGATGAGACCGCCATCGAGCCAACCGGCGTTGGCAGAACCATCGCGGGTCAGGCCGACCGGAACGAGGTTGCGCTCGTAGATCTCGTCGTAGTTACCGACCTGCTTGATCACCTGGTAGAAGGCGTCGGCAGGCAGACCCATGGCGGTCTGCAGCTCGCCCTCGCCGCCAAGCAGGCGGCCGATCTCGGCCGTCGGCGGGTTGGCTGCCATCTCGTCGACGTTGGCCGAGGTCACGCCGTTCTCGTCGGCGATGATCGTGGCGTAGACGGTCCAGTTGATGACGTCGGCCCACTTCGAGTCGTTCTGACCATAGGTCGGACCCAGCGGCTCCTTGGAGATCGGGGTGGCCGGGAAGATCACCCACTCTTCGCCCTCGGGCTGCTGCACGGCCTTGCGGCCGACCAGGCCCGAACCATCGGTGGTGATGATGTCGCACGCACCGCTGATGAAGTTGTCGGTGACGATGTCGAAGTCCTCGAAGGTGCTCACCGTGATGCCGACACCAGCGGCATCGGCAGCATCCGCGATGTTCTTCTCGGTGGTGGTACCGGCGTTGGTGCACACCACGGCGCCATCGATGTCAGAGATCTGCGAGGCATTCGAGAACCCGTCCGAGGCGCGGGCCATCAACTGCTGGCCGTCGTAGTAGGTGGTCGGACCGAAGTCCATGCCTACGTCGGAGTCGCGGCTCTGGGTCCAGGTGGTGTTGCGCATCAGCACGTCGACCTCGCCGGTCTGAACGGCCGTGAAGCGCTCGGCGGCGGTGAGCGCCGAGAACTCGACTGCGTTGGCGTCGCCGAGCACGGCGGCCGCAACAGCGCGGCAGTAGTCGGCGTCGAAGCCGGTCTGGCTGCCGTCGGGCTGGGTCTCGGAGAACGCAACGGCCGCACCCGAGACACCACAGTTGAGGGTGCCGCGTGCGATGACGGCATCGAGAAGGCTGCCGCCGTCCTGGTTCAGTTCGACTGTGGTTTCGGTGCCGCCCTCGGCGGTGGTGTCGGTGGTGCCTTCCTCGGCACCGTCATCGCTGTCGCTGTCGCCACAAGCACTGGCCACGAGACCAAAGGCCAGCAGTGCTGCGAGCAGCTTCAGAAGCTTGCTGTTTCGCATGCAGGATTCCCTCCATATTCGGTTCGGCGAGACTCGAGGCCTCACCCGGTCCGACCGGCAAGGCAAACCTTGTCCGGTCAGCGGACAACCCTATGCCATAGATCACAGGCTGTCGCCACTTCTTCCACCACAACCACTAAGAGTGTGTTTCGAGCGACTGAAAGCGCTTGTGACCGATTGCTGTGCGAAGTTGTCGAGACCTGTCGCTGTGGATGCACCCCGCAACAGCACGATTGGGCCGCACGCAACCGGCGCGGCGTATGCTCGACCGGGCATGGCCGACGGGAGAGATCATCGCGAGGCAGCGCGCATCGCCGTCGAAGCAGGGCGGCTGCTGGTCGACATCCGCCAGCAGATGTTCGAGGCCGGGTACAACCCGTGGCGCATCGGTGACGAGGGCGATCGGTTGGCCCACGACTACATCGTCGAGCAGCTCCACGATTGCTTCCCCGACGATTCGGTTCTGAGCGAAGAGGGCCGAGACGACCTGACCCGGCTCGACAACCAGAGGGTGTGGATCGTCGACCCGCTCGACGGCACCCGCGAATACGGACAATACGGACGCGGTGATTGGGCGGTCCACATCGCCCTCAGCGAAGACGGCATCGCCACGGCCGGGGCCGTTGCCTTGCCGGCGATGGACCAGGTTCTGTCGACCCACGAGCCGCCGATTCTGCCCGACCGCGAGGACGGTCCGCCGCGCCTGATGGTCAGCCGAAGCCATCCTTCGACGGCGGCGGTGGTGGTTGCCAGGGCTCTCGATGGCCAGATGATGGCTCTGGGCTCGGCGGGTGCCAAGACGGCGGCGGTCATCCTGGGCTACGGCGACATCTACGCCCACTCGGGAGGCCAGTTCGAGTGGGACAACTGCGCCCCGGCAGTGGTGGCCCAAGCGGCCGGCATGCACGTCAGCCGTTGCGACGGTTCGCCCATGCGGTTCAACTACCCAGACCCTTGGTCACCCGACTTCGTGATGTGCCGCCCCGAGTACGCCGAGGCCGCCCTCGAGGCGCTGGCCGCAGTCATTCGTTACCGCTGAATCGGAGACCCTGATGCAGCCAACCCTGGAACTCAAGACCACCCGCTACGAAGTGTCCGGCGGCATCGCGACGCTGACACTGTCGCGCCCCCACCGCCACAACGCGTGGACCGGCCGCATGCACACCGAATACCGCCACCTGTTGGCATGCGCCGACGCCGACCCAGAGGTGCGCGTCGTCGTGGTCACCGGCGAGGGCCGGGCGTTCTGTGTGGGCGGCGACTCACAGGCGCTCGACGGCCACGCCGAGCGGGGCTCCTACGACCCGGGCACGGCACCCGAAATCGACAACCCCGGCTATGGCGTCCGACCACAGTTCGACACCGACTTCGCGTTCCAGTTCGGCCTGACCACACCGGTGATCGCGGCGGTCAACGGTGCAGCAGCAGGCGTCGGGCTGGCCGTAGTGGTGTACGCAGACCTGCGCTTCGCCGCCAGCGGAGCCAAGCTGACAACCGCACACGGCAAGTTGGGGCTGCCCGCCGAGTACGGCCTGTCGTGGATGCTGCCCCGCCTGATAGGGCACACGAGGGCCAACGACCTGTTGCTGTCGAGCCGCAAGGTCACCACCGACGAGGTGGCCGATTGGGGCCTGTTCAATCGGGTCGTCGCTGCCGAAGACTTGATGGATGTCGTCTACCAGTACGCATCGACGATGGTTGCCGAGGTCGCGCCCAGCTCGATTCGCACGACCAAACGCCAGATCGCCCTGGACCTGCTGCGCGACGTAGGCGCCTCGGTCGACGACGCCGGCCGACTGCTGAACGACATGATGGGCCAACCCGACTATCGAGAAGGTGTGGCCGCCCTCATCGAGAAGCGCCCACCGCGCTGGCCACCCCAGCCGCGGTAGGCGCTGTCACCCGGTCAACTGCGAGGTTCGAACAGGGGCGCCTTGGCCTTGGCGTAGGTTCCCTTGTAGACGACCTTGTCGCCGCTGAAGTGGATCAGGTCGAGACCGCGCCACGACATCGGCTCACCCTTGACCTCGAGAGTGCAGACCCACGAGGCCATCACCTTGTCGGTTTCGTCGTCGATGAACAGATCCTCGTCGAGGAACTTCATCTCGCCGAAGGCCCCCTGGAACTGGGGGCGGAACGACTCGCGGACGGCGTCTAGCCCGACGTTGCGCCGGCCGTTGAACTCGTCGTACACGCCGTCGTCGGCGAACGACGCGACCACCGCGTCCAGGTCGCCGCGGTTGAAGGCGTCCATGAAGTTGGCTGTGAGGGAGGCGAGTTCGCTGCGTCTGTCGACCATGACGGCGAGCTTAGGGCCGACACGGCCGAAGGGCAGAAGCGAGCAGCAGGGAAGAGAGTTGGGTGGCTGCCTCCGCCCCCCAGTGGAGGCAGCCACCCAACCGGGCCCGATCGGAGATGGTTACCCGGCCCGGCCGAACTGTCAGATCATGTCTCGAGGATGGTTATCACACCGGTGTCGCCGTTTACCTCGACCAGTGCGCCGTCGGGAATCTTGCGCGTTGCCCCCGTCACCGACACCACACAGGGTATGCCCAGTTCGCGGCTGACGATGATCGCATGGCTCAGGGGTGCACCAACGTCGACGATGACACCGGCCGCCGGGACGAACAGCGGCGTCCACGACGGGTCGGTCAGCGGTGCGACCAGCACGTCTCCTGGCGCCAACGCGGTGGGGTCGTGACTGTCGAGCACCACGCGTGCCCGACCCTGTGAGATTCCGGGGCAGCCCGGCATTCCCTGCAGCTGATCGCCCACCTGTGCAATCTCGACCTGGATGGCGTCGCGCCGTTCGAAGGAGCTGATGGGTGGCACTTCGCCGAACACCACGAACGGCTCCTGCAACTGGCGCAGCTCCTCGTACTGGGCGCGGCGCTCGCGGATGGTCTCGAGCAACGGTTCTGG
>JAGQSP010000486.1 GCA_020439485.1 Acidimicrobiales bacterium
CTCGGCTATCTCACGTACGTGGACCTCCGGCGTGGCTGGCGTATCACCTCTCCGAACCTCGAACAGTGCGGTCTCCTGCGCATCGAGTACCAGTCGCTCGATGAGCTCTGCGCCGCGGAGCATGTGTGGACTGGTCTGCACCCCACGCTGGCAACCGCAAGCCCGGACGACCGGCGCAACGTGTCCACCATCGTGCTGGACTATCTGCGTCGAGAGCTGGCGATCAAGGTCGACTACCTGGATCAGCAGTTCCAGGAGCGCCTGGTGCAGCGCAGCAGCCAGCGCCTGAAGCCGAACAGCGTGTGGTCGCTGGATGAGCAGGCATCGTTGGTCTACGCCTCCACCGTCGTGCCTCGTTCGCAACGTCGGGGCGACTTCCGAGGTTGGAGCTACCTGTCTGCCCGTAGCGGTCTCGGCCGCCTCCTGCGACGGGCGTCGACGTTCCCAAACAGCCCCGGCAAGTTGAACGTGGCCGACACTGCGGAGTTGCTGCTGGACTTGTTCGCCGCACTCCGCCGCGCCGGACTGGTCGAGCAGGTGGAGGACGCGTCCGATGGGGTCGGCGCATTCCAGGTGCCGGCTTCAGCGTTCATCTGGAAGGCCGGCGACGGCACAACGCCGTACCACGACCCGGTGCGGATGCCCACCGCCAGCTCCGATGCCCGGCCGAACAAGTTCTTTGTCGACTTGTACCGTTCCGTCACCGACGACCTCCGCGGCATCGAAGGCCGCGAACACACCGCCCAGGTGGACTACAGCGATCGCGAGGAGCGCGAGCAGAGGTTCCGTAAGGCCGACCTGCCGGTGATGTACTGCTCCCCCACTATGGAGCTCGGCGTCGACATCGCCGACCTCAACGTCGTCAACATGCGCAACGTGCCGCCCACGCCGGCCAACTACGCCCAGCGCAGTGGTCGTGCCGGCCGCTCTGGCCAGCCGGCATTGGTGTTCACCTACTGCTCGGCGGGCAGCCCCCACGACCAGTGGTTCTTCAACAAGCCACAGCTGATGGTTGCGGGGCAAGTCACCACGCCGCGTCTGGAGATGACCAACGAGGACCTCGTGCGTGGCCACGTGCAAGCCGTGTGGTTGGCAGCAGCCGGGATGAGCCTCGGTAGCTCGCTGAAGGAGGTCCTGGATGTGGACTCGTCGGCGGTACCGCGTTTGCTCGAACGCGTTCGCGACGAGTTACGCGACCCCGCCAACGTCGTAAGGGCCCACGCCGCAGCGAAGCGAGTACTGGCCGATCTGATGCCTCGTCTTGAGGAGGCACCCTGGTGGTCACCGACATGGCTGGACGACGTGCTCAATGCCATCCCGCGCACGTTCGAGGCTGCGACTCAACGCTGGGTTGGGCTGTATCGGGCTGCGAAGGCGCAGTTTGACGCGGCCAACCGGGTGATCGGTGATGTGTCGGCGTCGGTCGATGCCAAGAACGCCGCACGGCGGCTGCGTCGCGAGGCGGAGAACCAGCTGGGCCTGCTAGCTGCAGAGGAGGACACCCGAACCCAGAGCGACTTCTACAGCTATCGCTACTTCGCCAGCGAGGGCTTCCTTCCCGGTTACAGCTTCCCGCGCCTGCCGTTGTCGGCGTTCATCCCTGGCCGCCGTGGTCGGGCGATGGACGAGGGCGAATTCCTTTCTCGTCCTCGGTTCCTGGCCATCAGCGAGTTCGGGCCGCGTAGCCTCGTGTACCACGAGGGCAGCCGGTATGAGATCAACCGGGTCATCCTGCCAGTGGCGGACAGCACCGACAGCGCAGGCGAACCCGTGCTCACTGCCTCAGCGAAGCGATGCGGGGTGTGTGGCTACCTGCACCCGGCGATCGGCGGAACGGCACCGGATGTGTGTGAGCGCTGCCGAGCACAGCTGCCGGCGGCGATGGCTGGGCTGTTCCGTCTGCACAACGTGGCGACACGGCGGAGGGACCGCATTACGGCGGACGAGGAGGAGCGCCAGCGCCAGGGTTTCGAGCTCCAGACGGCACTCCGCTTCGCCGAGCGTCACGGCCAGCTGAGCGTGAAGTCGGGCGAGGCAACGGCCGGGGGCGTGCTTGCGGCCCGGCTGACCTACGGCGACACGGCCACGCTGTGGCGGATCAACCTGGGGCGGCGGCGCCGCGCCAATCCGGAACAGCTGGGCTACATGCTCGACATCGACAAGGGCTACTGGGCGAAGGACGGCGACGACGGTCCCGACGATGACGCACCGGCAACTGCCCGACGGCGACGGGTCGTGCCGTTCGTGGAGGACACGCGGAACTGCTTGGTGGTGGAGCTTCCGGAGCCGCAGTCAATCGAGGTCATGGCGTCGCTGGAAGCCGCGTTGAAGAACGCCATTCAGGTGGAGTTTCAGCTGGAGGAGGACGAGCTTGCCAGCGAGCCTTTGCCCAGCCGCGCCGATCGCCGCCAGCTGCTCTTCTTCGAGTCGGCCGAGGGCGGCGCCGGGGTGCTCCGCCGCCTGGTGGAAGAGCCCGGGGCGATCGGCCGGGTGGCCCGCCGAGCGATCGAGCTGTGTCATGTGGACCCCGACACGGGGGTGGAGGTGAAGCCCGCTCACGGGGAGGACTGCGAGGCGGCGTGCTACGACTGCCTGTTGAGCTACCGCAACCAGCTGGACCATGAACTACTCGACCGCCACATGGTGCTGCCGGTGCTGCAGCATCTGGCAGGCGCAACCGTCATGTCTGCACCCGGTGTGACGGCCGTCGATCACCACCTCGAGGACCTCGAGGCCCGCGTGGAGACTGAGCTGGAGGAGCGCTTCCTCACGTTCCTGAAGGACAACGGCTTGAAGCTGCCGGAGGCAGGCCAGGTACTCGTGCCCGAGGCGAATACCCGGCCCGACTTCCTGTATCGCCACCC
>JAGQSP010000487.1 GCA_020439485.1 Acidimicrobiales bacterium
ACTTCCCCCACCCGACCGATCCGAGTTCCAGTGGATGTCTTTCAACTTCGTCAGCAACTGATCGCCGACTACCAGTCGTACGTCACCAGCTTCATGGCCCTGCGGGACGACCGCATTCGCGAGCGCGTCGAGACAAGTTTGCGTGACGGGAAGTTGTGGCCCGAGCCACGCATCGGTCTCAACCCGGCCTTCGAATCCGGCGGCCTGGTGGACCAACTGGTGGACGACGGGCTGCTGCACGAGACATGCCGCAGCATCTTCCGAGTCGGCAAGTCCTCCACGAACCCACTCGGCGACGAGATGCGCCTCCATCGCCACCAGGTCGACGCCGTGCAGGCGGCGCGAGCCGGCCACAACTACGTGCTGACGACCGGAACCGGCTCGGGCAAGAGCCTCTCTTACATCGTGCCGATCGTCGACCACGTGCTGCGCGAGGGCAGCGGCAAGGGGATCAAGGCGATCGTCGTCTACCCCATGAACGCGCTGGCCAACAGTCAGAAGGCCGAGCTGGACAAGTTCCTTGGCCACGGTCCAGGCCCGTCGCCGGTCACGGTGGCCAAGTACACCGGCCAGGAGAAGCCGGACGAGCGCGAGAGGATTCGCAACAACCCGCCCGACATCCTGCTCACCAACTACGTGATGCTGGAGCTGATCCTCACGAGGGTGCACGACCAGCCGCTGGTGCGTCACGCCCAGGACCTGCGCTTCCTGGTGCTCGACGAGCTGCACACCTATCGCGGCCGGCAAGGTGCTGACGTCGCGATGCTGGTGCGGCGCGTGCGCGAGGCCTGCAACGCCGGCCGTCTGCAGTGCGTCGGCACCTCTGCCACTCTGTCCACCGAGGGCACGTTCGACGACCAGCGCCGCACTGTGGCGGAAGTGGCCTCGACGCTGTTCGGTGCGGAGGTGCGGTCCGAGAGCGTCATCGGTGAGACGCTGCGCCGCGCCACACCCGCCATCGACGACACAGACCCAGCCGAGATCGCTCGCCTGCGGGCGCGAGTGGCAGAAGGTGTGGCGGGTCTGCCCTCGACGTACTCGGCGCTCATCGCCGATCCGCTGTCCAGCTGGATCGAATCCACCCTCGGCCTGCACCACGACGGAGCGCGCCTGGTGCGTGCGACCCCCCAGCCGATCCGCGGCAAGGGCGGTGTCGCCGTCGCATTGGCTGCGCTCACCGGGCTGGACACGGACGCTTGCGCTGAAGTCATCCAAGCCCAGCTGATGCGTGGGTACGCGCTCCGAGACCCGGACACCAAGTTCCCCGCCTTCGCGTTTCGCTTGCACCAGTTCATCAGCCGCGGCGACACCGTCTACGCGTCACTGGAGTCAGCGCAGCAGCGGCACCTCACGTTGCACGGTCAGCGTTTCAAGCCGGGCCATCGCGACCACACGCTGCTGCCGCTCTCCTTCTGCCGCCGGTGCGGCCAGGAGTACTACACCGTCCATCGCATTGGTGAGGCCGACTCGCCGCGCCCGCAGCGTTTCGCACCTCGCGATGTGGGGGACCAGTTCACCGGCGGCGAGATGGTGGCCGGATTCCTTGCGCTTGCAGAGGATGACCTGTGGCCGGACGACCCGGAAGCCCAGTTCGACCGAATGCCGGAGGACTGGCTTGACGCAACTGCGGCCGGCGCACCAAAGCTCACTTCATCGGCAAAGCAGTACTCGCCCAAGCCGGTGACGGTCGCCCCCGATGGCTCCTTGGGAACCGGCGCCGGCGTTCGCATGTGGTGGATGCAGGCGCCATTCCGTTTGTGCCTGCGCTGCGGGGTGTCGTATGACGCTCGCTCCCGGTCGGACATGGCCAAGGTCACCACCCTGGGCTCCGAGGGTCGGTCAACCGCGACCACGGTGCTCAGCTTGTCGACCGTTCGGGCACTGCGCTCGGATAGCGATCTCGGCCAGCAAGCCCGCAAGCTGCTGTCGTTCACCGACAACCGGCAGGATGCGTCGCTG
Organism: Acidimicrobiales bacterium; assembly: GCA_020439485.1. GTDB lineage: Bacteria > Actinomycetota > Acidimicrobiia > Acidimicrobiales > Poriferisodalaceae > JAAETH01. The sequence continues at coordinate 1,960 of JAGQSP010000487.1, forward strand.
CAGGCCGGCCACTTCAACGACTTCGTGCTCACGACCATGATCCGCGCTGCCCTGTACCGCGCGGTGGCGGCAGAGGGCGAGAACGGGCTGGAGCACGATCGGGTTGCCGACGCGGTGTTTCGTGCGCTGAACCTGCCGCTCGGCGAGTACGCCGTGGATGCCGGTGTGGAGTTCGCCGCCAAGGTCGACACGGAGCGCGTCTTGCGCGACGTGCTCGGCTATCTCACGTACGTGGACCTCCGGCGCGGCTGGCGTATCACCTCTCCGAACCTCGAACAGTGCGGTCTCCTGCGCATCGAGTACCAGTCGCTCGACGAGCTCTGCGCTGCTGAACACGTGTGGGCCGAGCTCCACCCCACACTGGCGACCGCAAGCCCGGACGACCGGCACAAGGTGGCCACCATCGTGCTCGACTATCTGCGTCGAGAGCTGGCGATCAAGGTCGACTACCTGGACCAGCAATTCCAGGAGCGCCTGGTGCAGCGCAGCAGCCAGCGCCTGAAGCCGAACAGCGTGTGGTCGCTGGACGAGCAGGCATCGTTGGTGTACGCCTCTACCGTCGTGCCTCGCTCACAACGCCGGGGCGACTTCCGCGGTTGGAGCTACCTGTCTGCCCGTAGCGGTCTCGGCCGCCTCCTGCGACGGGCGTCGACGTTCCCGAACAGCCCCGGCAAATTGAACGTGGCCGACACTGCGGAGTTGCTGCTCGACTTGTTCGCCGCACTCCGTCGCGCCGGACTGGTCGAGCAGGTGGAGGACGCGTCCGATGGGGTCGGCGCATTCCAGGTGCCGGCTTCAGCGTTCATCTGGAAGGCTGGCGACGGCACAACGCCGTACCACGACCCGGTGCGGATGCCCACCGCCAGCTCCGATGCCCGGCCGAACAAGTTCTTCGTTGATCTGTACCGCTCCGTCACCGATGACCTTCGCGGCATCGAGGGCCGCGAACACACCGCCCAGGTCGACTACAGCGATCGCGAGGAGCGCGAACAGAGGTTCCGCAAGGCCGACCTGCCGGTGATGTACTGCTCCCCCACCATGGAGCTCGGCGTCGACATCGCCGACCTCAACGTCGTCAACATGCGCAACGTGCCGCCCACGCCTGCCAACTACGCCCAGCGCAGCGGGCGTGCCGGCCGCTCCGGCCAGCCGGCGTTGGTGTTCACCTACTGCTCGGCGGGCAGCCCTCACGACCAGTGGTTCTTCAACAAGCCACAGCTGATGGTGGCCGGTCAGGTGACCACGCCGCGTCTGGAGATGACCAACGAGGACCTCGTGCGTGGCCACGTCCAGGCCGTGTGGTTGGCAGCAGCCGGGATGAGCCTCGGTAGCTCGCTGAAGGAGGTCCTGGATGTGGACTCGTCGGCGGTACCGCGTTTACTCGAACGCGTTCGCGACGAGTTGCGCGACCCCGCCAACGTCGTAAAGGCCCATGCCGCAGCGAAGCGAGTACTAGCCGATCTCCTGCCTCGACTTGAGGAGGCCCCCTGGTGGTCACCGACATGGCTGGACGACGTGCTCAATGCAATCCCGCGCACGTTCGAGGCTGCGACTCAGCGGTGGGTCGGGCTGTATCGAGCCGCAAAGGCCCAGTTCGACGCGGCCAACCGGGTGATCGGTGATGTGTCCGCGTCGGTCGATGCAAAGAACGCGGCCCGGCGGCTGCGTCGCGAGGCGGAGAACCAGCTGGGCCTGCTGGCCGCTGAGGAGGACACCCGCACCCAGAGCGACTTCTACAGCTACCGGTACTTCGCCAGCGAGGGCTTCCTACCCGGGTACAGCTTCCCTCGCCTGCCGTTGTCGGCGTTCATCCCTGGCCGCCGTGGTCGGGCAATGGACGAGGGCGAGTTCCTCTCTCGCCCGCGGTTCTTGGCCATCAGCGAGTTCGGGCCACGCAGCCTCGTGTACCACGAGGGCAGCCGGTATGAGATCAACCGCGTCATCCTGCCGGTCGCGGACAGCACCGACAGCGCAGGCGAACCCGTGCTCACTGCCTCAGCGAAGCGATGCGGGGTGTGTGGCTACCTGCACCCGGCGATCGGCGGAACGGCACCAGACGTGTGCGAGCGCTGCCGAGCACAGCTGCCGGCGGCGATGTCTGGGCTGTTCCGTCTGCACAACGTGGCGACACGGCGGAGGGACCGCATTACGGCGGACGAGGAGGAACGCCAGCGCCAGGGTTTCGAGCTGCAGACGGCACTCCGCTTCGCCGAGCGCCACGGCCAGCTGAGCGTGAAGTCGGGCGAGGCAACGGCCGAGGGCGTGCTTGCGGCCCGGCTGACCTACGGCGACACGGCCACGCTGTGGCGGATCAACTTGGGGCGGCGACGCCGGGCCAATCCGGAGCAGCTGGGCTACATGCTCGACATCGACAAGGGCTACTGGGCCAAGGATGGCGACGACGGTCCCGACGATGACGCACCGGCAACGGCCCGACGGCGACGGGTCGTGCCGTTCGTGGAGGACACGCGGAACTGCCTGGTGGTGGAGCTACCCGAGCCGCAGTCAACCGAGGTCATGGCGTCGCTGGAAGCCGCGTTGAAGAACGCCATACAGGTGGAGTTCCAGCTGGAGGAGGACGAGCTGGCCAGCGAGCCCTTGCCCAGCCGCGCCGATCGCCGCCAGCTGCTCTTCTTCGAGTCGGCCGAGGGCGGCGCCGGGGTGCTCCGCCGCCTGGTGGAAGAGCCCGGGGCGATGGGCCGGGTGGCTCGTCGGGCGATCGAGCTGTGTCATGTGGACCCCGACACGGGTGTGGAGGTGAAGCCAGCTCACGGGGAGGACTGCGAGGCCGCGTGCTACGACTGCCTGCTCAGCTACCGCAACCAGCTTGATCATGAACTGCTCGACCGCCACCTGGTGCTGCCGGTGCTACAGCATCTGGCGGGCGCGACCGTCATGTCTGCTCCCGGCATGAAGGCCGTGGATCACCACCTCGAGGAACTCGAGGCCCGCGTGGAGACAGAGCTGGAGGAGCGCTTCCTCACGTTCTTGAAGGACAACGGCTTGAGGTTGCCGGAGGCAGGGCAGGTGCTGCTTCCCGAGGCGAACACCCGGCCCGACTTCCTGTATCGCCACCCTGACGTGGCGATCTACGTGGACGGCCCCGATCACCAATACCCCGATCGGCAGGCACGTGATGTAGCACAGGAGGCGGCATTGCGAGACGCCGGGTGGAAGGTCATTCGCTTTGCTCACTACGACGACTGGTCGCAGATCGTCGACAGCTACCGCTGGGTCTTTGGAGAGGGTTCGTCGTGACATTCGCTGTGGGTTCGTTGGTCGC
>JAGQSP010000043.1 GCA_020439485.1 Acidimicrobiales bacterium
GCAGGTTGCAGTTGATGACGAACACGAGGTTGTCGAGCCGTTCGCGTGCGGCCAGCGACAGGGCCCCCAGCGTCTCTGGTTCGTCGACCTCACCATCGCCCAGGAACGCCCATACACGAGACTCTGAGGTGTCGTCTATGCGGCGGTGGTGGAGGTAGCGGTTGAACCTGGCCTGGTAGATCGCGTTGATGGGGCCGAGGCCCATCGAGACGGTGGGGTATTCCCAGAACTCGGGCATCAGCCGCGGGTGGGGGTAGCTCGACAGGCCGGTGCGGCCGATCTCGCGCCTGAAGTGGTCGAGGTCTTCCTCGCTGAGACGACCCTCGAGGAAGGCCCTGGCGTAGATACCCGGCGCGGCATGTCCCTGGATGTAGATGTGATCGCCGGGGTGGCCGTCTTCCTTGCCGCGGAAGAAGTGGTTGAAGCCGACGTCGTACAGCGACGCCGACGAGGCGAAGGTCGACAGGTGGCCACCGATGCCGTCGGCGTGCTTGTTGGCGGTGGTGACCATGGCCACCGCGTTCCAGCGAATCAGCGAGCGGATGCGCTTCTCGAGCGGCTCGTCGCCAGGGAACCACGGTTCGAGTTCGGGTGGGATGGTGTTGATGTACGGGGTGTTGATGGTGGCCGGGAAGTCGACGCCCAGGTGAGAGGCCTTGTCGAGCAGGCGCCGCAGTATGAACGAAGCTCTATTGCGGCCGTGTTCTTCGACCACTGCGGAGAAGGATTGCTCCCACTCGTCGGTCTCAAGGGGGTCGATGTCGGGAAGTTGCTGGGAGAAACCCTCGTACATGAGGTCAATGGTGCCAGCGCAGGCGCACTTCGCCTCGGCATTCGCTTGCAGAAACTGGCAGGATGCTTTCGTGACGACCAGGGCCTACACAGACGGAGCGTGTTCGGGCAACCCCGGTCCGGGTGGTTGGGCGTTCGTCGTCGACGACGGGCCCTGGGCCAGCGGCGCCGAGGCGATGACCACCAACCAGCGAATGGAGATCACGGCTGCGTTCGAGGCGGTGCGGCGGGTGTCTGGCCCACTGGAGATCGTCAGCGACTCGACCTATGTCGTCAACTGCTTCGTTCAGCGCTGGTGGGAGGGTTGGCTGAAGCGGGGGTGGAAGAACTCCAACCGCCAGCCAGTCGCCAACCGCGACCTGTGGGAACCCTTCATCGACCTGGTCAACCGTCGCGGCGACGTCAAGTTCGTCTGGGTCAAGGGACACAACGGCGACCGCATGAACGAGGCGGCCGACAGGCTGGCAACCGATGCCTCCGCGCACCAGAGGGGCCGGTCTGGTGTGCGCTTCGACGAGTCGGTTCTGAGCGGGGCAGCAGACGATGCCCATGTCCAGCCCGAGATCGGCGACGGGCCCGTGGTGGTGGTCACGGGCCATCGCCCGACCGAGCTGGGTGGCTGGGACCTGGCCAACCCGGTGGCCGATTCGCTGCGGCGTCAGTTGGCCGAGATCCTCAGAGCAAAAAAGCAGGTCGATCCCCAGGTCAGCGTCGCCACCGGCCTGGGGCTGGGGGCAGAGATGCTTGCGGCCGAGGCCGCGCTGATGGCAAACGTGCCATACACCGCCGTGATCGCTTTCGAAGGAATCGACGAGAGATGGCCGCCGGCGACCCGCCGACGCTTTGGTCAGTTGCTCGAATCGGCGGCAAGGGTCGAGATCGTCGGCGACGTACCCGTGGGCAAGGATGCCTTCGCGGCCGCAATGCGCAAACGCGACGAGTGGCTCGCCCGAAATGGCACCGAAGCGATCATGATCTGGAACCGTCACGACCCGATTCTGGGTCGCGCACACGATCGGTTCGACCGCGCCTTCGAAGGCGGCGTGTGGGTGATCGAGCCCCCGACAGACGGCTAGGCAGACTCGACCAGCGCCGCGAGGCGCTCGAGCGTTGCTTCCATGTTCGCGGGGTGCTTCTCGGGGTAGCCAAGAAGCTCGATCCCCTTGGGCCACATGGCCGTGGACCAGTCGAAGGTCTCGCGCACCAAAGTGCCTCCGTCGACGGGTTCTAGTTCGTAGCGCCAGCGATGCTTGCCGAAGTGGGCCCAGGCGATCAGCCGGTCCTGTTCGAACTCGACGACCTTGCTCTTGATGAAGTAGGGAACGCCCATCTTCATGCTCATGCTGAACGTCGAGCCCATCTCGAGCTTGGTCTCGGGCCCACGTGACGATTGCACCGTGCCGGACCCATCGAAGTCGCTGTGGCGGGCCGGCGTTCGCAAGATGTCGAAAATCTCGGCCGCGGAAGCCGCGATGACTCGTTCAACCGAAACTTGTCGTTCACCCATGGCAGTGAACCTATCGGCGGCTCGGCCCAAGCTGACAGGTGTCCACTACGCTCCGGTCATGACCCACGAGTTCGAACCAGTCGAAGAACCGCAAGGCGACGGGGGGCTGTCGACGCGTCAGAAGATCAACCTGGTGCTGATCGCCCTGCTTGGGATAGCGCTGGCGTTGTTCATAGTCCAGAACCCAGACGGCCAAGACGTCGAATGGCTGTCGTTCAAGTGGAATCTCCCGATGTGGTTGATCGTCCTTGGGTCGGCGCTGGCCGGTGCCGTCCTTTCCACGGTCGGACGGCTCGTGGTCGGCCGGCGCCGATCCAAGAACAAATAGGTTCTGGCGAGCCTGCGGGCGATTCAGCTAGCCACGTAGTTGGCGAATTGCTCTTCGCCCAGCTCGCCGAACACCAGGCTCGGGTCGCTGCCGTCGGCGGGCACTATGACCCAGGCCGGCTGGCCCCTGACGCCATAGTCGCGCCACAGGTCTCCAGATCCGTCGGGTACGTGAGGAATCGTCGCAACCCCTCGTTGTTCGACGAAGTCCATCATGGCGTCGGTGCCGTCCCTGCCCGGGACCCCGACGATCACGATGTCGTCGCCGTATTCAGCCTTCGCCGATGCGACCGCACCGGCTTCTCGTTGGCAAACCGTTCACCAGGGTGCCCAGAACCAGATCAACACGTCGCGGCCTACGAACTGGTCGACATCCAGGGTCGATCCGTCGAGGGTCTCGCGGGCCAGGGCCAGAACCGCAGGTCTGGTCTCGGCCTCGCCGGCGGTGCCCGCACCCTCGGCCGAGCCGCCGGTTGTCGGCGCTCCCGGTTGGGTGGTCGAGACCGCAGCGGACGTGGTGGTCGGGTCATCGCCGCTGGTCGTGCCCGCCGAATCACTCGACGAACCCGAACCGCAAGCAGCTCCCAGAACAGCCGCCAGGGCAAACCCCGCGACCGCCTTTCTCATCTTCATCTCCTTTCGGGCACGTGTGCCGTTACCGTTGCAAGAGTGAGTACCCGAGCTCTCATCATCACGTCGCTCATCACCGGACTGGTCATTCTCGTGGCGTTCGCCATCCAGGTGGTCATCGCCCTCTAACCTCGGATTCGACCGTCTGTCCGATGCAACCGTGAACCCGCGATCGAGGTGGCCCATTCCATGGCAACAGAACAAAACTTCGACATAGTCGTCATCGGCGGCGGTCCCGCTGGTTACGCGGCCGCCCTCTACGCAGGGTCGGCCGGGCTGTCGGTGGCCCTGGTCGAG
>JAGQSP010000488.1:0-1082 GCA_020439485.1 Acidimicrobiales bacterium
TCGTCCACTAGCGGTGAGTGGGCGATGTGCCCTTCTAGCTCGAGGCGTTGGCGGTTGGTCTCGATGCTGTCTGGGTCGTACAGGTAGTTCACCAGCATGCCGGCCGACTGAGCGATTCCGCGCTCGGAAGTGTCGCCGGCCCAGTTGATCCGCTCGACCCGGGCGCCGTTGCGCAGATGGAAGCGGGCGACCGGATCGACTGGCATGCCGTCGGGCCTGGCGGCCAGCAGGTACCGCGCACAAGCACGTTCGAGCACGGGCCTCACGCGGCGTACGTGCCGTGCGTCGCCGAGCCATCCAGGCTCGTCCAGGTGGGCCAGTTTGGCGCGATCAGCAGTGGACAGGCCTGCGTCACGAGAGCTTCGGCGGTCGTCGAGCCAACGGCGGAACCCGGGTATGGGTGACAGGGTCGAGAACGTTGTCAGTTCGGGGACCTCGCCCGCCAGCACCGAGGTGACCTGCTTGATGAGGGCATTGCCGAAGGTGACGCCGCGCAAACCGCTCTGGCAGTTGGTTATGGAATAGAAGATGGCGGTGTCGAACCGATCGCTCTCGGGTTGGCCCTGGCGCGGCGCCAGCAGCTGCTGAATAGAGCTGGCCAGACCTCGAGTCAGTGCGACTTCGACGAAGATCACCGGGTCGTCGGGCAGCGCGGGATGGAAGTAGGCGAAGATCCGCCGGTCTGCGGCATCGAGCCGCCGCCGCAGGTCGTCCCAGCCGGTGATCTCGTGAACCGCCTCGTACTCGATCAGCTTCTCGAGGGTCCGCGCCGGGGTGCTCCAGTCGAGCGACCTCAACTCCAGAAACCCCCGGTTGAACCACAGCTGAAACAACCGCAACAGGTCGGCGTCCACGGGTTGCAGATCGGGCGCGTCGCGAGCAGCGTTGGCCAGGTCGGCGCGCATCTGCAACAGGGCGCTCAGCCCTGCTGTGGCGTTGTTCAGGGTGTCGAACAACGACATGCGAGGGGTCATGGTGGCGTTGCGCAGCCTCACCACACCCGAGTCGTTCGGGTCTGCCAGATAGCTGTCGATGGCACTGCGCACCGCCTGATGGTCTGGGCCCAGTTCGGACGCACAGAA
>JAGQSP010000488.1:1160-1775 GCA_020439485.1 Acidimicrobiales bacterium
GGGTCGCCGTGAAGCGCCACCAGGGCACGACAAGAAGCCACGAGGGTCTCGAGGATCTGCTCGTCGTGTTGGCCCGCCATCGGTGTCCTCCCGGAGCGGAAGCTATCGGGTGAAGAACAGCTGCATCTCGATGATGCCGAAGTCGTCGAGGGCTGCCACGATCGGCGCTGTGGGTGTCTCGACGCCGAAATCGGCGAAGGTCACCGTGGTGCTTCCCGTCACGACGACCACATTGTTGACCAGCTGGGCGGTGAGCGAGAAGGTCGCCGGCTGGGTGACGCCGTTGATGGTCAGGTCGCCTGTCGCCTCGGCCTCTATGGCGTCACCACTGGCCGCGCCCGGGCCCAGCTCGATCGGGCTGGTCAAAGAGAAGGTGGCGTCTGGGAACTCGCCGGTGTTCATGGCACGCCTGGCGGCACGATCGCGTCGGCTGTCGTTGGTGGTGAGGTCGTCCAGCGTGGCCGTCAGCTCGGTGGCGGTCACGGTGTCGCCCTCGATGGTGAGTGTGCCGCTGATGGTGGGTGTGCGTCCGACCGCCACGGTGTCGACCCCTCCGACGAACTCTTCGTCGATGCGGAACCCCACGAACGAGCTGGTCGCGTCCTCGAAGTTGAA
>JAGQSP010000489.1 GCA_020439485.1 Acidimicrobiales bacterium
GAAGACCCGGGCGATCCCATCGCCATGTGCACGGCAGCGTTCATGATCGGCACCCCCAACACGCCGAGGACCCAGGGAGGGGCGTCGTGAAGTTCCTCGACGAGCTTCGGGCCCAAGGGCGGGGCCGCGACATAGCGGCCCTGGTCGACTATGTGCCCTATGCGCGCTTCCTGGGCATCGAGGTCGACCAGATGGGTGACGAGGTCATCACCGTGTTGCGGTCGAAGGACGACCTCATCGGCAACCAGACCATCGGAGCGCTGCATGGCGGTGTGGTGGGTGCCATGCTCGAACTGACGGCGACTCTGCAGCTGCTGTACGACCTCGAGTCGGCCAGCCTTCCCCGCACCGTCGACGTGTCGTTCGACTATCTGCGTTCGGCGCAGGGTCCGGTCACCTACGGGCGGGCCATTGTCACCCGTCGCGGGCGGCGCGTCGCCAATGTCAGGTCCGAGCTGTGGCAAGAGTCGCGCGACAAGCCGGTTGCCTTGTGCCACGGCCATTTCGTGCTGACACCGCTGGACCCGACAGACTAGGAAGGGCCCCGGCCCTCGGATGGAGGATGCGATGAAGCTCGGATTGTTCGGTATCAACATGGGCGAGACCGGGTTGCCGGCCAACCTCGTCAAGGTCGCAAAGGCCGCCGAGGACGCGGGCTTCGAGTCTGTGTGGACCGGCGAACACATCGTGCTTCCAGATCCGCAGGCGCCACCGTCGCCCGCCCCTCCAGAGACGCCTATGGTCGACACCGCGGTTGCGCTGGCCTATATCGCAGCAGCTACCGAGACCATCAAGCTGGGCTCGGGCATCATCATCCTCCCGCAACGCCAGCCGGCCGTGCTGGCCAAGAGCCTGGCGTCGCTTGACCATGTCAGTGGCGGCAGGCTGATCTTCGGTCTCGGCGTGGGTTACCTAGAGCCCGAGATGACGGCGTGCTCGACCCCGATGGCTCGCAGAGGCGAGCGTGCCGACGAGTATCTGGCCGCAATGCGTGCGCTGTGGTCTGGCGATGCCGTTTCGTTCGAGGGCGATTTCGTGCGTTTCCAGTCGGTCACGGCCAACCCCAAGCCGGTGCAGTCGCAGATTCACACCGTTGTCGGGGGCCACAGCGACCGGGCGCTTCGGCGGGCGGTCGAGATGGCGCACGGCTGGTATGGCTTCATGCGCGATCTCGAGACAGCTTCCGACGATCTGGCCCGGCTCGAAAGAATCGCGGCAGAGGTCGAGCGCCCCGATTGGCTCGGACCACTCGAGATCTCGATCACGCCGGTGCGTCGCCCGCACGAAGCCGACTTGGAGGCCTATGCGGCGATGGGGGTCGATCGGCTGATCGTCCAACCCGGTTGGCATCGTGGCGTCGATGGTGCTCTGGCTCTCATCGAGGAGCTTGCGACAGACTGAGCCGGTGTCGGCATCGATCGAGTTCTGGCAGGCGGCGGTCTCGTGGGTTCTGATCGCCGTGGCCATCGCGCTGTCGCTTTGGCGGGGCTTGGGCATCGAGCGGCGCATTGTGGTCGCCTCGCTGCGTGCCGCAGTGCAGCTGGTCGCGGTTGGCTATCTGTTCACGCTGGTCTTCGACAGCGACCTCGACGATCTGCTTGCGTGGACTTGGGTGCTGGTCATGGTCGCGATAACGGGCCTGGTTGCACACAGACGAGCGCCGGCCATCCCGGGCGGTTGGCGACTGACGATGACGGTGACCCTGGCTACCACGGGGTTGAGCCTGGCCGTTGTGTTCGGGCTCGGCGTGCTGGACTACAGCCCGGTCAGTGTGGTGGTCATTGCCGGAATCACCATCGGCAATGTGTTGCCCGGTGTTGTGCTGGCGGCGAAGTCTGTGGTCGATCTGGTCCAGAACCGGCCGGGCGAAATCGAGCATCTGCTGGCGCTGGGGTTCGACCGGGCCGGGGTGGTGCGCTTTGCCGGACGCGATCTGGCGCGAAACGCGCTGATTCCTCAGATCGAGCGCACCAACGTGGTGGGTCTGATCGCCCTTCCCGGTGCCATGACCGGCCTGTTGTTGGCCGGCGTCGATCCGCTCGATGCCGTCCTCATTCAGCTCGTCGTGATGTATCTGGTGCTCGGTGCCACCGCCACGTGTGTCGTTTTTGTGGTGTCGGCAGGCCTGCGCAATTGCTTCACTCCAGACCTGCGTCTGGCGCCCGCTGTGTCGGGTGGGGCGGGCTCGGGCTTCAGGCGGTTGCGTCGATCAGCACGAACATGATGTGACAGGGCTCGGTGCCCCGGTTCGACCACGCATGGTTGGTGCCTCGCTGGATTACGACGTCGCCCGCGTGCAGCAACACGTCGTCTTGTTCTTCGTCCAGCAGCATGGTGATCGATCCGGACAAGATGACCGCATAGTCGACCGAGTCGGTCCGGTGCATGAACGGGTGGCGGGCACCCTCGACGATGTTGTGGCTGGCGCCCATCTCGGCAAATGCGGTCTTGCCGTCGAGGGTCGCCAGCACGTCGGGGTCTTCGGGCAAGAACTCGATGATGCGAAAGATCGTGCCGTTCTTGGGCGGGTGCAGAACGAACGGCTCGGTCAGCGACTCCTCGGCGCCGTCGAAGCGGGCTGGGGTTTCGTCCGTCTGCCAGAGGTTGGTCATGGTGACCCCGGGCCGGCTGGCGCGTATCAGTATCTGGGTGGCGTACTCGTCGCTGACGACCACGGCCTTGCCGTGCTCGTCGTGGCCCGTTAC
>JAGQSP010000490.1 GCA_020439485.1 Acidimicrobiales bacterium
CTTCACGCCGCGGCAGTTGCTGGCGCTCACGACATTTTCGGACCTGCTGGTCGAGGTTCGCGATCAGGTCATCGCGGACCACGGTGGTGCGCCAGGGGGTCGGCTGCGTGATGGCGGTGACGGCGCTGCGGCATACGCCGACGCCATCATCACCTACCTGGCCTTCGCTGTGGACAAGTGTGCCGACTACTGGTCGACCATCAGCACCTGGGCACCGCCAGGTGAGTTCATCCGGAGCACCTTTGCACGGCAGGCCATCCCGATGACATGGGACTTCGCTGAGACGAACCCGTTCTCGACCTCAACGGGCAACTGGATGGCCATGGTCGAGTGGGTTGTTCGGTCAATTGATCGGCTTCCGAAGCACGGTGCCGCCGAGACGGCCCAGAGGGATGCGCGGGCGCGTATTTCAGAAGTCGGCCAGTGCGTCATCGCGACGGATCCTCCGTATTACGACAACATCTCTTACGCCGACCTGTCCGACTTCTTCTACGTGTGGCTGCGGCGGAACTTGAGAGACGTGTGGCCGGACGAGTGCGCGACCCTGCTTACTCCCAAGGTGGAGGAACTGATTGCCAACCAGTATCGGGCTGGCTCGAAGGCGGCCGCTCACAAGCACTTCGAACTGGGCATGCAGGGCGTGTTCGGCAAGGCCGCAGAGAACGCCGACGAACGGTATCCAGCGACCGTCTATTACGCCTTCAAGGCGACCGAGAACGACGAAGGTGGAGTCTCGTCCACCGGTTGGGAAACCTTTCTCGCTGGACTGCTCGAAGCCGGCTACGCAATTACCGCGACCTGGCCAGTTCGTACAGAGAAGCCCGGCAAGGTGGGCATGAACGCCGGCGCGAACATGCTCGCCTCATCGATCGTGCTGGCCTGCCGGAAACGCCACGTCTCCGCTCCCTTGGCCACTCGTGGTGAGTTCGTTGCAGCGATGCGAGCCGAGATGCCGGCAGCGATCCGCTTGCTGCAGGAGCAGAACATCGCGCCGGTGGACATGGCGCAGTCAGCGATCGGCCCAGGCATCGCTGTCTTCTCGCGCTACGCGAAGGTGGTGGAGGCCGATGGATCCTCGATGACGGTGCGCACCGCACTTGCGCTGATCAACGAAGTTCTTTCGGAAGTACTCTCCGGCGAGGAAGGCGAGTTCGATGCCGACACCCGGTTCGCAGTGACGTGGTTCGAGCAGTACGGACACAACCCCGGCCCGTACGGTGACGCGGACACGCTGTCGAAGGCAAAGAACACGACGGCGGAAGGTGTGGTTCGAGCCGGGATCGCCGCCACTCGTGATGGTCGGCTGCGGTTGGTCGAGCGCAGCGAACTACCCGTCGGGTGGGACCCAGCCACCGACAACCGCCTGACGGTGTGGGAGACCACCCAACACCTCATCCGGGCGCTGGACGAGTCGGAGACTGCAGCAGCAGACCTGTTGCGGCGGATGGGCGGTGGCATCGGTGATCGTGCCCGACAGCTCGCCTACCTGCTGTACGGGATCTGCGACCGCAAGAAGTGGGCCGACGAGGCCGGTGCCTACAACATGCTCGTCACGGCGTGGCCGAGCATCGAACGTCTGGCTACAACCGCGACAAGCGATGGTGGGGCCGAACGGCTCTTCTGATGGTGGAGGAATGACGACGTCATGGTGATGCCGAACAACGAGCGAGTGGGTAGAGGCTTGGATGCTGTCCGCGACGGGATCCGGCCGGTGTGCGAGGCGGCGTGGACGGCGGCCTTCGGGGAGGCCTGGCTGACCGAGGTGCATTCCCGCGATCAACACGCGGCTGGGCTGCCGGACCCGAACGATCTGGCGTTCCTCCTCAAGGGGATGCACAACACCTGGAACGAGGTGTGGAAGACCCGCCTCGGGCCGGCGGAGCGTGGCTTCTCGTCGGAGTTGCGCGATGCCCGCAACGGGTGGGCCCACGGTCGAGCCTTCTCCTCCGACGATGCCTATCGAGTGCTCGACACCGCAGAGCGACTGCTGGCTGCCTTCAGCGCTGCAGAGCAGTTGGCGCTGGTCCAAGGGCTGAAGCGAGACCTGCAACGGCAGGTGTTCGAAGAACAGGCCAGGGCCGAAGTACGTAAGACGGCGGCCAAGCCCACGGAGGGCGAGCCGATGAAGGGGTTGTCGCCGTGGCGGGAGATCATCACCCCACACGCCGACGTGGCGAGTGGTCGATTCGAGCAGGCAGAGTTCGCTGCGGACCTCTACCAAGTGGCGACCGACAACGCCGACGAGGAGTACCAAGATCCGGTCGCCTTCTTCCGGCGTACTTACCTCACCAACGGGCTCAAGGAACTGCTCACCGGTGCCGCCCGAAGGCTGAGCGGCCAGGGCGGCGACCCGGTGATCGACTTGCAGACGAACTTCGGAGGCGGCAAGACCCACTCGATGATCG
>JAGQSP010000491.1:0-1704 GCA_020439485.1 Acidimicrobiales bacterium
AGGTTGTTCTTCACCCGATGGTGGATCTCGCGGATCGTCGCATCCTTGGACATCAACAGGCGATCTCGACGCCGCAGTTCGGTGACATCGCGCATCATCACCAGAGCACCGCGCTTGTCGCGGCCACCGGACAAGGGCACGGCCACGAGCTGAATGAACACCCCGCCCCTGTCGAGTTCGGCTGCCATGGGCGACGTGAGGCTCATGGCGTCGCGAGCGACTCGCTGATCCAGGCCCAGGTCGCTGAGCCGCCGGCCCTCGACCACGCCGGCGAATCCGAGGCGGTGCAGGGTCGAAACGGCGTTGGGTGAAGCAAAGACGATGCGCGCCTGATCGTCGACGACCAGGGCTCCGTCGCCGATACGGGGTAGGTCTTCGGGATCTACGCCGCTGTCGACGAAGGGAAACTCGCCGATCTCGATCATCTTGGCGAAGCGCTCGTAGATACCCAGGTAGCTGCGCTCGAGTTGGCCCAGCATCCGAACACGTTCGAAATCGGGGCGCAGTTCGCGCGACAACACCCCGATTACGTTGCCCTCCAGGCGTATCGGGATGCAGTGGACACGGGCGCGGGGCCCACTGCCCCCGGCCAGAGTGACCTCACCGTCGACGATCTCGCCGAGCCTGAACGCCCGGGCCACGAGGGGACGCTCGACTTCGGTGAACACCCGGCCCACCTCGTCGTCGCGGTAGAGGGTCTGGGCCGTCGAGGGCCGGATCTGTCCGACCACCACGAATCGGTTGTCGCGTACCGGGGCGAACAGCAACAGATCGGCGAACGAGATGTCGGCCAGCAGGCCCCACCAAGCGACCACCCGCTCGAGCTGGGTGAGTTCGGCCGTCGTGACATTGGCACCGAGCCGTGCCATGCCCGTCATTCGTGTCAATGAGACTCCCGGTCAGCTCCGGAGGAGCTGGCTTCAGCTGCCAGCGAAACCTATACGGCCACGTGTCTGGGCGCCTACCTCGACGTAGGCGATCTTGCCTCCGGGAACGCCGATCTGGCGGCCCTGCTTGTCGGTGACCCACAGAACGGTCTCGGCGGCCATTGCGGCATCGACATCGGCCTTGACCTTGTCGACGTCGGTGTCGTCTGCCATCTCGAAGCTGAGCTCGCGCGGCGAGTTGATGACCCCGATGCGTACGTCCACGAATGTCTCCTGTGTTCGATGACCTGCTGCGTCACGAAGCGGGTTCGGACGCACCGCTCCACTGTATTGGCCGCGGTGTCAGATAGGCACGGAGGCCTCCGACGGGAGTACGGTCGGCATCCATGAGCGAGGAAGTAGCGTTCTCACCTGCCCGAGCCCAAGCCGCAGCCATTGCCGCCAAACAAGTCAGCAGTCGCGAGCTGGTGTTGGCCGCGATGGAACGCATCGATCGGGTCGACCGCGACATAAACGCCGTGGTTCGAACCGACCTCGACGCAGCCCTGGCCGCAGCGGCAGCCGCTGACGAGGCCGTCAGGGAGGGTCAGCCGCTCGGCCCGCTACACGGGGTGCCCATCACCCTGAAGGACTCGCTGCAGACAAAGGGCCTGATCACCACCTCGGGCGCACCCGAACTGGCAGAGTTCGTGCCCCAGATCGACGCCGACCCTGTGGCGCGCTACAAGGCGGCGGGCGCCATCGTGTTGGGCAAGACCAACCTTCCGATCTGGGCCGGCGACGTCCAGAGCTTCAACGACGTCTACGGCACGACATG
>JAGQSP010000491.1:1804-2085 GCA_020439485.1 Acidimicrobiales bacterium
ATCGGTGGCTCGATCCGCAACCCGGCCGGCATGTGCGGCGTCGTCGGGCACAAGCCGTCGTTTGGCCTCTGCAGCGCTCGCGGACAGATACCGGGAATGCCCGGCACGCTGACCCAGGCCGACATCGCCGTGGTGGGGCCCATGGCCCGCAACGTCGACGATGTCGAGTTGGGCCTGGATCTGTTGGCCGGCCCCGACGACTGGATGGGTAAGGCGTGGAAGGTCGAGTTGCCTCCGGCACGCACCACCGACCCGACCAAGCTGCGCGTCGGCGCCTGGCT
>JAGQSP010000492.1 GCA_020439485.1 Acidimicrobiales bacterium
CCAGGTCCTCGACACGAAGCATGACTTCCGACGCGTCGCGAAGATGCGCCTTGCCAGTGCCGGCCATCAGGCGGCTCCTTCTTGCTCTGCAACCGAATCGGCGTGCAGCTTGATCGACACAGCTTGGGGAAGACCCGCGGCCAGATTGTCCTGGAACGCCTTGAGCCCCTCGGGCGACCCGACGGGGAAATGGCATCGGAACTGGTGGCCGGGGCCTGCTTCGCGCAGTTGGGGCATCTCCTCGTGGCAGATGTCTTGCGCGTAAGCGCACCGCGGCGCGAACGCACACCCCTTGGGAGGGTTGATGAGGTCTGGCGGGCGACCGGGGATCGCGGCCAATCGAGTGTGGTTGCGCTGCGTGGTGCGCGGGATCGAACGCAGCAGCGCCTCTGTGTAGGGCATCTTGACGTCGGCGAAGAGGTCGCGGGTGCGGGCCCGCTCGACCACGCGACCGGCGTACATGACGGCGATCTCGTCGGTGCGGCCTGCCACAACGCCCAGGTCGTGGGTGACCAGGATCATGGCCATGTCGCGATCGTTCTGTTCGCGGGCCAGCAGGTTCATGATCTGGTGCTGAACCGTCACGTCGAGAGCGGTGGTGGGTTCGTCCGCGAACAGAAGCTTGGGGCCACACGCGAGGGCGATGGCGATCGAGACCCTCTGGCGCATACCACCCGACAGCTGGTGTGGGTAGGAGTCGAGGCGCTCCTTGGCCTCGGGTATACGAACCTCACGAAGCAGCTGCAGGGCCACCTCGTTGGCTTCGTCCTTGTCCATGTCGAGGTGGTGGCGCAGGTGCTCGGTGACCTGGCGCCCGATCTTGACGACCGGGTTCAGCGAGGTCATCGGGTCCTGGAAGACCATCGATATCTCGCGGCCCCAGTAGTTGCGCATCTGCTTGGCCTTGAGGCCCAGGATCTCGCGTCCCTGGTAGAGGACCGAGCCGCTGGTCTGGACATTGGCGCCGAGGTTGAGGCCCATGATCGTTCTGGCCAGCACGGTCTTGCCAGAACCCGACTCGCCCACCACACCGAGCGTCTTGCCGCGGTCGAGGGTGAGGCTTACACCGTCGACAGCCTTTACATCGCCGGCCTTGAGGCGGAAGTGGGTCTTCAGATCGTCGACGACCAGCAACGGCTCGTTCGCGATCGACGTGTTGCTGATGTCGCCCAACCTTCTCCCCCTCGGTGGTTTGGAGGTGACTTTGTAGCACGTCCCGGAGCACAAGTGGAACACGTCACACCGTGTTCGGCCTGTGGCCTGGTCCGTGACCGTCGTCACATTCGGAACGCGCAGACTAGGTGCAACTAAACCTCGGGTCAAACACCCTCGGGGGGTTCGTCACCGAACCTACACACACCTACGGCGCCAGGAACTCGAGCGCCGAGTCGGCGCCCGCAGCAGAGGCCGCCGACGCCAGCTGGGCGACCGTGCCCTCGTCCAGGGGCACCGCGGCAGCCCTGGCGATGCGGGCGGCCCTTTCGGGGTCTCCGGGCATGAGCACCGACGAAACTCCAGAGCGGGTCGCAGAGCGCCTCACAGCGTCTGTGAGGTCGTCTGCAAGGGCGCGCAGCGCCGATTCGTCGCTGGTCGAGCCCGGGTCGATGGCCAGCGTCAGCATGTTGTTGATGACCGAACCATCGAGGCGTGAGCTGGTTGTGGTGGGCCCACCGATCAACGCGGCGCCCAGCAGCTCACACATCAGCGCCAGACCCGAGCCCTTGTGGTCGCCCATCGCCACCAGCGCCCCGGGAGGATCGCGGAACATCGTGGCCGGGTCGTCGGTGAGCTCGCCGTCGGGGCCCACCACCGAGTCGGTCGGCACACGATTGCCCGCCAGGTTGGCCACCCGGGCCTTGCCCAGCGCGATGATGCTGGTGGCCATGTCCAGCACGATGCGCTGGTCCGGGCCGGTACCCGGTCCGGCCGGAACGGCGATACACACCGGGTTGGTACCGAACAGGGCCTCCCTGGCGCCATAAGGGGCCACCAGGCCACGGTGGCCGACGACGTTCACGAAGTGCAGCGACACCAAGCCCGCGTCGGCACACATCTCGCCCCAGTGGCCGATGCGTCCTATGTGGAAGCTGTTGCGCAGCCCCACCATGGCCAG
>JAGQSP010000493.1 GCA_020439485.1 Acidimicrobiales bacterium
TCACAGTCGTGGGAACGACCGTCGTGACACTGGTCTCGGGTATCAGGAGTGTGGTGGTGGGTGTGGATGGCACGAACGGGGCATCGTTGACGAGGGCTCTGTATGCCTGCAGCGCTGCGGCGCTGGTGTCTATCCGGAAGTTGCAGCCACGACCTCCCGGATCGATCGAGTCGAACGCCACCAGAGCCACGATGTTGGGGTAGCCGGCCAGCACCTCTGGAACCGACTGGATGAACGGAACCTTGGCCGGGCTCTCGTCGGCTCCCCATTCGGCGGCGATGACCGGCTTGTTCTTGCCGGCCGCCCACGTCAGGAAGTCTCGGTAGACCGCCCCGAAGCTGTCGAGCCCGTCGCCGGTGCACGACCACTGGTATCCGTCTGCCCCGATCCAGTCGACCACATCGTCGCCTGGATAGAACTCGGCGGCCTTGCCGGTCGTGAAGTGCCAGGTGGTCGGCGTCCAGACCCAGACGGCATTGTCGACGCCTTCCTGGTCGAAGATCGTCCGGACGTGATTCCAGACGCGGTGGTACAGCGTTGGATCGTCGTGGTAGCCCCAGTTGCGTCCTTTGGCAGCGTCCATCTCCCAGAAGAAGCGAAGCAGGAAGGTGACTTCGAGCTGCTTGGCGTCTCGGGCTCGTTCCCTGATCAGTTCGTCGTGTCGCCCGGCGAGGATGTCGTCGGCATGTGTGCCGTTCCAGGACACCATCGGCGTGCGTCCCTGCTCGATGTGCCAGGCGAGCCGATCCATCGCCCACGGTTTCGAGAACGAGAAGAACTCGTTGACGATGTCCAGGGGTCGCCCTATCGAGGCTTCGTGTGCCTCGACCGAGGCCCGACGATCTGCGTCGGTGAAGTCCCCTCTGGCCTCGACGTAGGCACCGACCAGCACACGATCGCCCGGGGGTACGAGCGGCCCGAAAACGGTGCGACCCTGAAGGGCCGCCGATGCTTGCGCCGATCTGGAATCGACGGCCAGCAGGAGCGCTGCTGTCAGCGTCACGACGAGCGCGACCAACAACAGTCTGGGGTTGGAGCAGTGGTTGCGGGGGCGGCCGACGGCCATGATCGTGTTCCTCTCGACGTGCCCGCGCCTTGGGGAACTGCGGCTCGCCACCCGCCGAGGTGATGCCGCTGTCGAGAGATGTCGTCACGACCCGTGGGTCGCTGAAGTGGTTGTGTTGGACAAGTTGCGCCGCGCTGGGCGCGGGTCTAGTCGAGGCCCAGCAGAAGCTTGAGATCCAGCAGCGACTCGAGGACGGGAACTCCGGGAGGAACCGGGGCGGCGTCGAGGGCCCACTGGTGCTGCGAAGGCACCCATGCGGCTCTGGCTCCGGCCTCCAGCACCGGAGCCACGTCGCTGGGAATCGAGTTTCCGACCATCGCAATGGTCGACGGCTCGACTCCCCAGGATTCGAATAGGCCGCAGTAAGTGCGGTGATCCTTCTCGCTGACGATCGCGACGTGTTCGAACCGATCGGCCAGCCCAGAAGCTGCCAGCTTCGCCTCTTGATGGAACAGATCGCCCTTGGTGACAACTGCCAGCGGCATGGTTCCGTGAAGCAGGTCCAGAACCTCCACCACACCGGGCAGCAGGTCGATCGGGTGTGTCATCAGCTCGCGGACCAGGCCGAGCATGGCGCTTATGTCGGCTGACGAAACGGCTCCGTCGGTCACCTCGATGGCCGTCTCGATAAGCGACAGACCAAAACCCTTGACCCCATAGCCGAAGACTTCGAGGTTGCGGCGCTCGGTCGCCAGCAGCCGCTCATCCAGCACACGAGGAGCCACATAGGACGACAGGAGATCTCTGACGCGTTGTTGAACGCCGGCGAAGTAGCGCTCGTGGTGCCAGAGCGTGTCGTCGGCGTCGAACGCGAGAATGCTCACATCGGCCCATCGGCCGACGTGATCTACGAGGTGGTCAGGAGACTCCACGGTCGGCCTCCCGGACTCGCAGGTTCAGTGTCCGGATATGTAGCTCTCGAGATGCTCTTTCTCGTTCTCGAGTTCCCCGACCCTGGCGTTGACGACATCGCCGATCGACACGACGCCGATCAACCGACCCTGATCCACGACAGGCACGTGCCTGAAGCGGCTTCTGGTCATCAGCGACATCAGCTCTTCGCTGGTCGCCTCGATGTCGCACGTGATGACCGTCGAGGTCATGATCTGCGAAACCGGGGTGGCCAGCAGATCGGGCCCGTGACTCGCCAGCGAGCGCACGATGTCGCGCTCGGAGACGATGCCCGAGATGGTCGAGCCGTCGCCCGAAACCACCAGAGCGCCCACCCCACGGGCCGCGAGCTCGGCGATCACCTCCGCGACCGTGCTGTCCGGCCGGGCCGTGAAGACCTCGCCACCTTTGCGTCGGAGTATCTGACTGATGAGCATGCTCATCCCCCCTTTGCGGTGAAGGCCAGCTTCTCACACCCGCGGAACGATTGCTGGGGCACACGGTCACGCAAGGTCCCAGAACTCGTCCACCACGCCCAGCCACAGGCCGGTCGTCAGAG
>JAGQSP010000494.1 GCA_020439485.1 Acidimicrobiales bacterium
GGAAGCCGTCGCACACCTCGCCGGCTACCTCGGTCATCAGGGGCCCCACGCCGGCCAGGAAGATCTTGGGCGGCCCGAATTGGGCGATGTCGCTGGGGTTGGGGCTGAACATGGGCGTCATCAGCGTGTGGGTGTAGAAGTCGCCCCGGAAGTCGAGCTTGTCGCCGGTGAGCCAGCTGTCCCAGATGGCTCGCACCGCCAGGACCATCTCGCGCATGCGTGCCGCGGGTGCCGACCAAGGCATCGAGAATCGCTTGGTGATGTGTGGCTTGATCTGGCTTCCCAGTCCCAGCACGAAGCGGCCACCCGACAGGGTCTGTAGATCCCAGCCGATGTTGGCCAGCAGCATCGGGTTGCGGGCAAAGGCCACGGCAATGCTGGTGCCCAGCTCGACACGCTCGGTGGCCTCAGCGGCCAGGGCCAACGGCAGGAACGGGTCGTGCGACGTCTCGATGGTCCACAGACCGTCGTATCCGTTGGCCTCCTGCGCCGCGGCCGCCAGCGCGGTCTTTCGGATGTCGGCGGTTCCGACGCTGCCGTCGATCTTCATTCCTGCTCCTCATCAGCTGTGTTGAGCGATGCTGCCATAGTCGCCCTGTACTGTCGTATTCCGGCGTCCGGCGCCTCGAGCCGGCGCAACGGGAGGCTTTGCTGCCAGATGTCGGTTCCGAGGAGGGTCGCCAAGCCCGGCGTATTCGTCGTTGCCGCGTTCGGGCTGCTGATCTCGGCCGGTGCGGCGCTGCTGACCATGCCATTCAGCCACAGCGTCACCCACGACGGTCACGGCTTCGAGGACTCGTTGTTCACCGCGGTGTCCGCGGTGACCGTCACCGGCCTGGTGGTGGTCGACACCGGCACGGTGTGGTCGACCTTCGGCGAGGGCGTCATCCTGGTGCTGATCCAGATAGGCGGCCTCGGCATCATGACCCTTGCGGGGTTTCTGGGCATCGTGGTCAACCAGCGGCTGGGCCTCAGAGGCGGCATGCTGGCGGGCACCGAGATCGGCGTCACCAACCTGGGTGTGCTGCGCGGTCTGCTCAGCGACATCATCCGCTTCGTGTTCTTCTCCGAGGCCGTCATTGCGTCCTTGTTGGCGGCACGGTTCCTGGTCGAGGGCCGCAGCCTCGCCCGGTCGTTGCACCTGGGCGTCTTCCACTCTGTGTCGGCGTTCAACAACGCGGGCTTTTCGATACTGCCAACCGGCATGGAGGAATACGTCGGCGACTGGTTCGTGAACCTGGTGGTCATCGGTGGCTTCGTGCTGGGTGGGCTCGGGTTCCCAGTGGTGTTCGAGGTCCGGCGCCGTTGGCGCAACCCGCACTCGTGGTCGTTGCACACCAAGGTCACCCTCACCACCTCGGTGCTGTTGCTGTTCGGGGGTGCGGTCGCCATCGGGTACCTCGAGTGGTCCAACGACGCGACATACGGCTCGCTGGCCACCGACGAACGGATCTTGGCCTCGTTCTTCCAGTCGGCGACGGCACGCACGGCGGGGTTCAACACGGTTCCGATCGGTGCCCTGCACCCGGGTTCGTTGATGGTGTTGATCCTGCTGATGGTCATCGGAGCCGGCAGCGCCTCGACCGGCGGCGGCATCAAGCTCACGACGTTCGCCCTGGTGGTCAAGTCGACCTATGCCGAGATGCGCGGCGATATCGAAACCACCCTGTTCGACCGCACCGTGTCGACCGCCATGCAGCGCCAGGCGCTGGCGATGGTCATCGCGGCGCTGGGCACCATCGGAACGGCCGCCTTCTTCCTGGCGGCCACCAACACGTCGATCGGCCTCACCGACCTGCTGTTCGAGTCGGCTTCGGCGTTCGGCACAGTCGGCGTGTCCACCGGTATCACCGGCGAGCTCGACCATCTCGGCCGCACGGTCATCATCGTGTTGATGTTCATAGGACGCACAGGGCCGATCACGTTCGGCACCGCCGTGTTGCTGCGAGATCAGCGCAGGCGATACGGCCATGCCCAGGCCGAGTTGTTGGTCGGATGAGCCCGACTTCGAACCGAGGGGAGCAGCATTGAACGCCTTCGACAAGATCTTCACCCGCAGACGCTTCACCGAGTCCGCCACCGGCAGCCTCAAGGCCGACTCGGTGGTCGTGATCGGATTGGGCCGTTTTGGTACCGCAGTTGCGTCGAAGCTGGTCGAACTGGGTGTCGAAGTGCTGGGCATCGACAACAGCCAGGAGCTGGTCGATGCGTGGGCCGACCGGCTCACCCACGTCCGCGTGGCCGATGCCACCAACCCCAGCACCCTCGAGCAGCTTGGCATTTCCGAGTTCGACGCAGCCGTGGTGGCGATCGGCTCCGGAATCGAGTCGAGCGTTCTGGCAACCGCGGCGCTGGTCGACCTGGGCGTCAAGAACCTGTGGGCCAAGGCCATCACCGCCCAGCACGGCCGCATCCTGCAGCGAGTCGGCGCCACCCACGTCGTGTATCCGGAACGAGAGATGGGCGAGCGTGTCGCCCATGTGGTGACCGGCGACGTCATCGACTATTTCGAGTTCGACGAACACTTTGCGATGGCAACCGTGTCGACCCCACGAGAGCTCATGGACAAGAGCCTCGGCGACAGCAGGATCCGCGATCGGTTCAAGGTCACCGTCGTGTACGTGAAGCCCGCCGGGGGCCAGTTCACCTACGCCACCGCAGACACCGTGGTAGGCCGGGG
>JAGQSP010000495.1 GCA_020439485.1 Acidimicrobiales bacterium
GCGGCTGGCAGCGATCTACGACGTGTTCGACGGTGATCGCGACGATCTCGATCTCTACGAGACGATCGTCGCCGAGTGCGGCGCACGCACGGTCATCGACGTGGGGTGTGGCATTGGCGAGTTGGCGACCCGTTTGGCCCGGCGCGGTCTGTCTGTCACAGCTGTCGATCCGGCTCTGGCATCGCTGGATGTGGCGCGGACCAAACCAGGTGCCGATCGGGTCACCTGGCTGCACGGCACCGCGCACGACCTGCCCGACTTGGCGGCGGATCTCGTGACCATGACAGCGAACGTGGCTCAGGTCTTCGTCGAAGAACGAGACTGGCTCGACAACCTTCGTCAGATCAGGCGGGTGCTGGCCACCGATGGCTTGCTGGTCTTCGAGGCCCGCGACCCGAGCCGGCGTGCTTGGGAGCGATGGATTCCAGCCTTGACCACACGCCGCCTAGAGCTCGAAGGCGAGGGTGCAGTCGAGGGTTGGACAGAGCTGGTCGCCGTCGACCTGCCGCTCGTGCACTTCCGTCACCACTACAGGTTCGAAGTCGATGGCGAGGTGCTTGTCTCCGACTCGCAGCTGTGCTTTCGATCGCGAACTGCGATCGAACAATCCCTCGTAGACGTGGGCTTCGACGTCGTCGAACTGAGAGACGCGCCCGATCGTCCGGGTCTCGAGTTCGTCTTCGTGTGTCGCCGAAATTAGGCGGTTGTGCGAACGCATGTTCGATGGCACACTCGAACCTGTGTTCGCAGTGCGTGACGGAATCGACGAGGCGGCGGGCCTCTCGTGGCAGTCGACCTTGTTCGGTTCGGGCCCACGGTCGATCGACGAGCGCACTGCGATCGTTCGCCATCAACTCGACTCCACGTCCTGGGTCGATTTTGCTTCGGGTTTCGCGTCCGAACCAGACGAGGTGTTGGGCCATCTCCTGACCAGCCTGGTCTGGGAACAGCACGAGATGAAGATGTTCGACCACATCGTGTGGCAGCCGCGGTTGTCGGCCGCCGCCGAAGTGGGCGACGAACCCGCTCCGTTGCGCCGCGACCTCGACCTCGTCGAGCAGCGTTACGGACTGGTTCTCGACCGCTACTGGGTGAACCTCTACCGCAACGGCACCGACAGCGTGGCATGGCACGGCGACAAGATCGGTGCCGTTGCGCACGAACCTCTGGTGGTGATCTTGTCCTACGGGGCCACCCGTACGTTTCGCCTCCGCCCCAACCGAGGCGGTCCATCGGTTGCATTCGAGGTCAGGCATGGCGACTTGCTGGTCATGGGTGGCCGGTGCCAGCACGACTGGCAGCACTGCGTTCCCAAGACGTCGCGTGCTGTTGGGCCCAGGGTCAGCTTCACGGCGAGGCATTGGCCGCGCTAGAGGCGCTCGATTGGCGGCCGGGCCCGACGGGCTGTGAGTCTGTGCGGGGATATGGAGGTCGAAGAGACGTGAGCACCAATCAGTGGCAGGTCGGGTCGGTGAAGATCACACGCGTGGTCGAGATGGAGGTAGCGGGTGGCACCAGGTTCATCCTTCCCGACGCTATGCGCGACGCGTGCCTTCCCTATTCGTGGATGCAACCACACTTCATGGACGCCGAGGGGAACCTCATCATGAGCATCCACGCCCTCGTCGTCGACACCGGCCGGCGCCGCATCATCGTCGACACCTGCCTGGGCAACGACAAGGAGCGCGAGATTCCCGCCTGGAGTCATCTCCAGACGTCGTTCCTCGACGATCTGGCCGCGGCTGGTTACCCGCCCGAGTCGATCGACACGGTGTTGTGCACACACCTACACGTAGACCACGTCGGCTGGAACACTCGACTGGTCGACGGCCAGTGGGTGCCCACCTTCGTCAACGCCCGCTATCTGATGGCAGAGCCCGAATGGCAGTACTGGTCGGCCAACGGCGACGACCCGACCTATGGGTCGGTGCTGGCCGACTCTGTGCAGCCCATCGTCGACCGAGGCCTGCACCAGCTCGTCGAGACCACACACCGGTTGTGCGACGAGGTGTCGCTGATCCCCACGGTCGGGCACACGCCGGGCCACGTGAGCGTGATGATCGAATCCGAGGGCCACAGGGCTTTGATCACCGGCGACTGTTTCCACCACCCGGTTCAGATGAGCCGGCCCGATTGGTGTTCATCGGCCGACTACGACCAGGCGCAGGGTGAGGCGACCCGTCGCGAGCTGCTCGATCGCCTGTGCGGCGAGGATGCCGATGTTCTGGTCATCGGCACCCATTTCGCCACACCAACAGCCGGCCACGTCCGCCGCGCCGACGACGGCACCCACTGGCTCGAGGTCTAGGACTCGGCGGCCACCACGGGGGCGGTGCGCTTGTTGGCGACGTCATCGTTCAGCCGCTCGATGAACGCCTCCACGCTGACCCCGCGCTCGACGTCGCCCCCCCTTGGGTTGACCCCCACCGTGTTGTTGGCCACATCGTCGTCACCGATCACCAACACGTAGGGAATCTTCTCGAGCTTGCCCTTGCGTATGCGTGCGCCGAGAGGATCGTCGGCCTCGACCATGTCGGCTCGGTAGCCGGCCTCGACCAGCCGGCCCACCAGCGCGCGAGCGACGTCGTCGTGATCGGCGCGCACGCCCAGAACACGAACCTGCACGGGCGAGAGCCAGGTAGGGAAAGCACCGCCGTAGTGCTCGACCAGCACGCCGAAGAACCGCTCGATGGATCCCAGCAGGGCTCGGTGCAACATGATCGGTCGGTGGCGTTCGCCGTCGGCGCCGATGAACCCCAGATCGAACCTCTCGGGCAGCTGGAAGTCGGCCTGGATGGTCGACAGTTGCCAGGAACGCCCGATGGCGTCCTTGACGTCGATGTCGATCTTTGGTCCGTAGAAGGCGGCGTCGCCCTCCTTGATGGCGTACTCGAGACCGTGACGGTCGAGTGCCTCGCGAAGGCACTGGGTTGCGTACTCCCACACCTCGTCTGTGCCGACGTACTTGTCTGGGTCCTTCGTCGACAGGTTGAACACGAAGTCCTCGAACCCGAACGCCTTCAGCACCGAGAGCACGAAGTCGAGCAGGCGCGCGATCTCGTCGGCCAACTGTTCTTCGGCGACATAGATGTGCGAATCGTCCTGGGTGAATCCGCGTATGCGCATCAGCCCGTGCAATGTGCCCGACCGCTCGTAGCGATACACGGTGCCCAGCTCGAAGAGCCGCAGGGGCAGTTCCTTGTAGCTGCGTTGCCCATGTCCGAAGATCAGGCAGTGCATGGGGCAGTTCATCGGCTTGGGGTAGTAGGTGCCGTTGTCCATCTCCATGG
>JAGQSP010000496.1 GCA_020439485.1 Acidimicrobiales bacterium
CATCGATCTCGTCTCAAAGGGGCGTGTGCCCTACGTGAGGCCCGCACCGGGAGGTCATGTCATTCTCACGATTTCCGACGCCCCGGTGCTGGTCCGCTGGAACAAGGGGAACCAACTGGCCGGGGGACGGATGGCTCCGGCGTGTCGGTCGACGTTCTTCGGCTATCACTCGACGATGGAGTCGCTGACAGCACAAGGCTGGGCGCAGTTCGACCAGAACCTCAACTGGCTAATGGGCGACTGTCAGGCGCAGCTGTGACGACTTTGGCGTCGTGGTCGCGGGGTCAGAACACATAGACGATCACAAGTCGTGCAGCCACGACGGTCAGCGCAAGCTTGAAGATGCGTCCGAACGTCTCTTCGCTGATCGAATCCAACACCCTGGCGCCCAGCTTTGTGCCCACGATCACCGCAGCAGCCGACAGCGCCACGACCCACAGATGGGCCGACAGGTCGAGTCCGTCTGCAGTGAAGACTCCCACCTTCACGACATGGCCAATGGTCTGAGCCGCCGCAAACGTGGCGATGAAACTGTGGCGTTGTTCGAGAGCGCTCCTGAAGAACGGGGCGATCATCGGGCCCGTCGCGCCGATGGGTATGTTCAAGAAGCCCTGCAACGCACCGACGGCCACGAAGCCATTGGGTGCAATCGGTTTGGCGGGGTTTGGCGTGATCAGACGCGGGAACCACACCGCTACGAGGGCGAACGCACCGATCAGGGCGCGCCCCAGATCGGCGGGCAGGGCGTCGGCAGCCAGAAGGCCCAGCACTCCGGCGGGCACCAGGAGCAGGCTGTGGCGCACAACCACGGGCCATACGACGTGCTGGCGCAGCGTCAACGCCCGGGTCGAGTTGGAAGCTATCTGGATGGCTCCGTGCAGCGGAATGGCCACCGCCGGCTCGACCAGGGCGACCATCACCGTCAACAAGATGAGGCCGCCTCCCATGCCTGCGACCGCCGAAAGGGCCGATGTCGCCAGTGCAGCGACGGCGATTGTCAGTGCTTCCCAAACCCCCATGGCCCAAACAATACAAGTGCAAACTAGTAAATACAAATGCAATACATGTAGATCAATCGACGGCTAAATGCTTGACCCAGGCACTCTCACGGGGTCGAATGACGCCGATGTGGTTTGCGAATGCAGCCACCCGAACTCTCCAGGAGAACACCCATGGCAAACCTTTCGAAGTCCGACACGCTCAATGCAGTAGCCGAAGCTGCCGGCGTGACCAAGGCTCAGGCCGAGGCGGTCATTGACGCTTTCTGCGAATCGTGCGTGTCGGCTGCGAAGAACGGCGACAAGGTCAGCTGGCCCGGGTTCGGTTCATTCCAGGCCTCGCACCGTGCAGCTCGCACCGGTCGCAACCCCCGCACCGGCGAGCCGGTCGAGATCGCAGCAAGCACAGGCCTGAAGTTCACCGCCGCCAAGGCCGTCAAGGATTCACTCAACTGATCGGGCGGGTGCCGCTAGCGCACCCGAACTAGATTCACCGAGGTCGGAGGGAGCGCAGCGCGGGGCGCTCCCTTCTTCGTTGGCGGCCTCTAGAGGTCGTCGATCAGCTTGAACAGCTCGGCGTGGACGACGCCGGCGGCCTCTCCGCCACCGGCCAGGGTGTAGGTCACCCACTCGCCGAATCGGCTGCGTTGTGCGTCGTCGTCGGCGTCCGCGATGTCGTGTGTGGTCTCGAACTGCGACTCGTGTGCCAGCAGGGCGTTCGTCTTGTGGTCGGCGAATCCGGTCACGTCGATGGCCAGGTCTGGTTCTTCGCTCTCGAACAGCAGCAGCGCCTGGGGTCTGTGGTGGGCGATGTCGTGCTCCGGGAAGAAGAACGGATCGCGTGCGGCGACGACACCGTCGCAAGCGAGCCACCCGGCGTTGCGATGGTCCGGGTGCAGGCGCCAGCGCTTCCACGGGTCGTGGCCCAACACCACGTCGGGCCTGAGCTTGCGGATCCAATAGGCCACCTGCGACCTCTGGCGCAGGCCGCTGTCGAGCTCGCCGTCAGGCCAGCCGAGGAACACGACCTGGCCGGTCGCGCCCAGCTCGCGGGCCGCGGCACGTTGCTCGGCTTGGCGGGTGGCCACCAACTGCGCCTGGTCGGCGTTGATGTCCCATGTTCCCTTTGAGCCGTCGGTGCAGATCAGGTGATGCACCACGCATCCCTCCGAAGCCCACTTGGCCAGGGTGGCGCCGCACTGGAACTCGGCGTCGTCGGGATGGGCGACGATGGCCAGCGCCGACGACGGCGTGGCGAAGTCGGTCTTCAGAACGGTCAATTGTTGTCCCCTGTGTGCTGATGAATCGCCGGCGCAGTTTCGACGATGCGGCGCAGCTCCATCGGTAACCGCTCGAGAGCGCCCGATAGGTCTTCTGGTTCGTCGAGATCCCAGCCGAGTGCGGTGCTGCAAACCACCTCCAGCGGCAGTCCCAGGCGCAGGGCCTCGCTGCGGTGGCGGTGGAACGAGCCAGGCCCGTAACACCAGCGAAAGTCGAAGCCGGTCGGTATCGCCATCACGTTCGTGCCGTCGAGGCGCCTGTCGGGCACTATCACAACGCCCTCGAAGCCGGGTTGTCCGACGTGGTCGAGGTCGGCGACCAGGGGAATGTCGCCGTGGGCCACAACGACACGTCCGAACCCACTTCTTTGCAGCTCGTCGACGCCCGACTCGACGGCTATGTTCAGGCCTGGCTCGGTGCACTCGATCGCCTGGGCTCCGAGGTTCTTGGCGACCCGGGCGACGTCGGGATCACCCGTGACCACGAACGCCTCCAGCCGACCGGCGGCGGCGACGGTGCGGCCCAGCATGGTCTCCGCGAGCTGGGCGCGCTGGTCTTCATCCAGGAGCTGGTCCAGCCTGGTCTTGGCGCCTCGAAAGGACCTCACGGGAATCAGCAGAGCCGAATCTGAACTCATTGGCGGCGAAGTCTACGGCGCCTTCCAGTAGCCTCCATCCCCCGTGAGCCGCCGATTCAGACGCCAGACCGATGCTCCAGGCCCTTTGGTGGGGCGCGGCTGGCTGCAACCCCATTGGCTCGAGCGCCAGGCCGACCCCGAATCGCCGGCCTATACGGTGGGCGGCGTCGACCCCAGCAATACGACCGGACGCAACTGGACTGTGCTCGGCGCACTGTCGACCAGAGGACGCGGCGCGGTCGACCCCAAGGGGCTCGTGGTAACAGGCGGCCGTTTCGCCATCGACTGGTGGGTCAAGGGGCCACAGGGTTGGCAGTTCCCGTCGCGCACGGTGGCCGTTCGTCAATCGAGCCTCGAGCACACCCCGGTCGTGGAGACCCGAATGAGGGTCGGCGGCGGCGACGTCATCCACCGCAGCTACGCGATATCGGGTGGCGACGGTCACGCCGTCATCGAGATCGAGAACGCATCGTCGGAACCCGTAGCGGTCGGCATCGCTCTGCGTCCTTATGACCTCACAGGCCCGGGTCGCATCGACTCGATCGGCTACGTCTTTGACCACAAGGCGTTGACCGTCGACGGAACCCCTGCGCTGTTCTTGCCTCGCGAGCCCGGCTCAATTCTGGGCTCGAACATGGCCAGGGGCGACCTGGCCGAACTCGTCGGGGGTGAAGC